>CAZMRP010000303.1:0-6534 GCA_964568275.1 uncultured Myxococcales bacterium | reverse complement strand
CACAACCGCCCAGGCCTCCGGGTAGTCGCGCGCCAGAGGCACCGCGTCGGCCAACACCACCAACGTCTCGCCCACCGCGTCGAGCTCCAGTTCCACCCTCATCACGGTCTGGACGATCGAGGTCGCATCGCCCACCGCTCCCGCCGCCGCCAGCGCCCGGGCGCCGCGCAGAGCCGCCCGCAGCAGCTCGGGTCCCGGCTGCCGGCCGACCTCCACGGGGTGCAGCAGCTGCTCCAGCGCCTGCGCCGCCTGCGTCCGCCGCTCGGGCGGCAACACCCCCGCCGCGGCCTCCAGGATCTCCGCCAGCAGGGCGGCGTCTTCCGCCACCGGCGCACGGGCCAGCCGCTCGAGCACCGCGTCGAGCGCCTGCGCGTGTCGCCCGGCCGCGATCAGCTCCTGCAGACCGCCGGTGCCGGAATCGTCGACCGCGGTCTCCCCGGACGCCGCGCCGCGGCCCGAGGAGCCCGTGTCCCACGGCTTGAACCACCACAACGCGTAGCCGCCGGCCCCCAGCAGCAGCAGAGTCAGCAGCACCCAGGGCAACGCACTGCTCCGCCGGGGCGGCGGGACCGTCGCCTCCGGCGCCGTAAGCGTCGCCGCCGCCGCCGTCGCCGCCGTCGCCGTCGCCGGCAGGGACTCCCCCGAGCGCGCCGTGCCCGGGCGCGACAGGCTGCCGTCGACCCGCAGCGGTGCCCCCGTCGTCCCCTGCAACGTCGACACCCGCACGGACGACGGCGTCGCCGCCGCGATCTCGGCCAGCATCGTCGGGCCGACCAGGACCTGCGAGACCTCGTCGTCGGGCATCGCCGTGATCCGCGCCGGCGGCAGCTCCAGCGTCGGCTCCGCGAGACGCTCCAGCTCCTCCTGCAACGCGTCGAGATCGTCGAGCACCTCGACCGCGCTCTGGTAGCGCCGCGTCGGCTCCTTCTCCAGCAGCCGCAGCACCACCGCCGTCAGCGCGGGCAGCAGCTGCGGGGCGTACTTGTCCGGCCGGTCCGGCAGGCTGTCCACGTGCGCCTGCATCACCTGGTACTCGGTCGGCGCCCGGAACGGCACACGCCCCGTCAGACACTCGTAGAACACCACGCCCAGCGCATACAGGTCGCTGCGCCCGTCGACCGGCTGTCCCAGGCACTGCTCCGGCGACATGTAGTCGACCGTGCCCAGCACGCTCCCCGGCTGGGTCATCGACATCGTGTGCAACGCCTTGGCAATGCCGAAGTCGGTCAGCTTCGGGCGAATCCGGCCGCGCTCCTCCCCCAGCAGGATGTTGGCCGGCTTGATGTCCCGGTGCACGACCCCTTCCCCGTGCGCGTACGCGACCCCCCGCAACACCTGCCGCATCACGTCGCAGACGCCACGCTGCGGCATCGCCCCGTGCTCGATCAGATCGCCCAGGTTCCGACCCCCGACCACGTACTCCATCGCGATCAGCGACAGGCCTTCCTCGGTCAGGAAGTCGTACAATCGCACGACGTTGGCGTGCTCCAACCGCGCGTGGGTCACCGCCTCGTTGCGGAAACGCTCGAGCATCTCCGGCGACCGGCACAGATGGCTGTGGAGCACCTTGACGGCGACCTGGCGACCCAACACCGTGTCGGTGGCGACGTAGACCGAACCCATGCCGCCCTGGCCGACGAGCTTCGCCAGCTTGTACTTGCCGATGGTGTTGGTTCGGACGCTGGACACACCGGCTCCTGCACGGACCCCCCGGGCCGCTCTATCCTAGGCAACCCGCAAGCCCCCGTCGAGAGGGAAATATTCGGCCCGGCGTCCGACGGCCGTTGCCCCGGCCCCGCCGTTCGTCCTAGGATGCGCCACCGGAGGAGGGGAACCGCCATGGCGCGGACGCTCAGAACGGTTTTCGACGAGGCGAACCGCCGGTTCGCCCAGCGCGACTACGTCGGCGCACTCAAGATCTACCGGATGATCCTGGAATCGGCCCCCCCCGGCGCCGACGTCGACATCCGGCTGCGCATCGCCGACACCCTCCTGGCCCTCGGCGAGGAGGCCGGCGCACGTCGGGTCTTCGCCGCCGTCGCAACCCAGGGGATCCGCATCGGCCAGCCGCTGTACGGCCTGGTCGCGATCAAGATCCTCGAACAGCTCAAGGTCGATGTCGGTCCGGCCGTCGAGGCGCTCGCCGAGACCTACGCCGAGGGCTCCGAACGCATCGGCAAGGGCGCCCGCGTCGCCCCGCTCGACCTGGACCAGGAAATCCTCGAGAGCGCCCCGCTCGACTTCGCCATCGCCCAGCAGGCCCTGGTCGAGTCGTGCGTGCAGGCCGCCGGCGCCATCGACCCCGGGGCCCGCTACCCCGAGAAGCTCCCGCCGGTGCCGCTGTTCTCGCTGCTCGCGCCCGAGACCTTCATGGACGTGATCCGGCTGGTCCGACTGCGGCGCTGCACCGACGGGACGTTCGTGGTCCGCGAGGGCGAGCTCGGCGAGTCGTTCTTCGTCATCGCCCGCGGCCAGGTGCGCGTCACCCAGCACGACGTGCTGGGCAAGGAGCGCGAGTTGGCCCGCCTGGCCGACGGCTCGGTGTTCGGCGAGATGGCCCTGATCTCCAACTCGCCCCGCACCGCCACCGTCGTCGCCGCGGGCCAGACCGACCTGCTCGAGTTCAACCGCGATACGCTCACCGCCGCCTCCGAACAGATCATCGATATCGCCACCGCGCTCGACCGCTTCACCCGCGACCGCCTGGTGCAGAACATCCTGGCCACCAGCCCCCTGTTCCGCCCCTTCGATCGCAACCAGCGCCTCGAGCTGCTCAAGCGCTTCTCGGCCCACGAGGTCACGCCGGGCACCGTGATCGTCAAGGAAGGCCAGGAGGGCAAAGGGCTGTACCTGATCCTGACCGGCGAGGTCGACGTCACCAAGATCGACGGCCAGGAGAAGGTGCTGCTCGCCACGCTCCGCGCCGGCGACTGCTTCGGGGAGATCTCGCTGATCAAGAAGTCCCTCACCACCGCCACCGTCACCTCGGCCCGGCATACCACCGTGCTGTTCCTGCCCCGCGACGCCTTCGTCCGCCTGGTCACCGCCCTGCCCGATCTGGCCAACTACTTCCGCGAGCTGACCGAGGAACGCCTGATGGACACCCGCCTGCTCCTCGACCGCTCCACCGTCGAGGAGGAGGAGAACTCCCTGGCCGACATCCGCCACCTGTTCTAGGTCACAGCTCGCCCAGCGCCAGCTCCCGCAGCACGACGTCGTCCGTCGCCGCGTGCGTCGTCCGGTCGTACGTCCGCCGGACCCACGGCCAGATCGGCGGCCGGTCCGCGCAGCCCCACGACAGGTCGTCCGGGCCGCAGTAGAACCGCACGTGGTAGTGGTCGTCGTGCGGCAGCGAATCGCCGGGCTGGTGCAACACCGACAACGCCCGCTCGACGGTCGACGGTGCCGCCCCCACCGCCAGCGCCCAGGACAACAGCGCGGTCTTGACCCCCCGCGACACGAAGATCCACTGGACGTCCTGCGGGTACTCCTCGAGCAGGTGCTCCACCAACGCCCAGTTGCGCTCCAGGTCCAGTCGCACCGGCGGCGTCACCCCGACCGCCAGACCGTCCGCGCCGAACTTGTGGAACCGCGCCGAAGCGGCCGCCGTGCCGTCCGCGCGCCGCGTGAAGAACAGCAGGTCCACGTCCCGCCCCGAGCGGTGCGAGCTGTGCCCCGGGATCTTCCCGCCCGCCGCGGCCGAGAGGTCCCCCACGTGCAGCACCGCCCCCTCGTACCGCGCCGCCAGCCACGCCGCCGTCTCCGTCACGATCTCCACCGCCCGTCGCGTGCCGTGCCGGTGGTCCCGCCCGCGGTACGAGCGCAACCCCGCCTCCCGGTCCGGCACCGCCACGCCGTCCACCAGCCAGCCGTCGTTCGGGTTCCCCACCGACGTCCCCGGCGGCGTCAGCGGTCCCGGCTCGAAGGCCGTGCACGAGGCGCCCGGCGCCGCCCCGACCGCGCAGAACAGCGCCAGACGAAACGCCCCGCCCCGGCGCACACGGCGACGGACGGCTTCCCGATCCGCAAGCCGCACGCCGCCCCGGGCGCGGCGGCGTGATCCGCTCCCGCTGCGCCTGCTTGAGACCCCGGAGTCCACTTGGTATCGTGCCTCCACCCGTCCCAGCAGACACCGGGAGCCCGGCTCCCGTCAACCGGGAGCGGACGGGCGGAACGGAGCAGCGGACACGGGCATGGACGGACGCACTCCCGCCGCGGTCATCGCCGCCGCCGACGTCGTCCGACTCGACGCCGGCACGGCGCTCGACGACCGCCGCTGGGGCGGCAAGGCCGCGGGACTGGCGCGGCTCGTCGCCGCCGGCTTCCACGTGCCCCCCGGATTGTGCGTCTCCGGCGAGGTGTTCCGCCGGCACGTCGCCCGCGCCCTCGACCCCGACCACGCCACGATCTCCTTCGGCCTCGCTCGCTCCGGTCGCCCCGACGTCGCACGACTCGAACGCGCCGCCGCCCGCGTCCGCAACACCGCGATCGATCCCGCGGTCGTCGCCGCCGTCGACCGCGGCCTGCGCGACCTGCGCCTCGCCGAACGCCCGGTCGCCGTCCGCTCGTCGGGCAACTTCGAGGACCGCGCCGACTGGTCCGCGGCCGGCCAGCAGGAGACCGTGCTCGGCTGCATCGGCACCTTGGACGTCTGCGCGGCGATGCTGCGCTGCTACGCCTCCGCCTTCCGGCCGTCGACCGTGGCCTACCTCCAGCGCGCCGGCATCCCGCTCGACGCCGTCTCCCTCGCCCTGGTCGTGCAGGCGATGGTCCGTGCCGAGGCCTCCGGCGTCCTGTTCACCTTGAATCCCGTCACCGGCAACGCCGGCGAGCTGGTGCTCAACGCCCTGCCCGGCGGCGGCGAGGCCCTGGTCGGCGGCCGCCTCACCCCCGAGAGCCTGGTGCTCGACCGCGCGACCCTGCGCGTGCTCCGTCGCGACGAGCCGCCGGAATCCGGCCGGCGGACCCTCGATGACGACCGTGCCCGGGACCTCGGCCGCATCGCGCTGCGCGCCGAACGCACGCTCGGCGGGCCGCTGGACATCGAATGGGCCTTCGACGCCGAAGACCCCGACCGCATCGCGCTGCTGCAGGCCCGCCCGATCACCGCCGTCCACCCCGTCCAGCCCGCCGACCCGGCCGGGCCACCGGTGCCGACCGCCCGCCGCCGCCGGTCACTGCTCCCCGCCCGGCGCCCCGACCCGTCGCGCTGGGTCTGGACCAACGCCAACGTCGGCGAGGCGCTGCCCGGCGTCGCCACCCCGTTCACCTGGTCCGTGGCCCTCGGCTTCAGCCGGCTCGGCTTCGAACGCGCCTTCGCCACCCTCGGCTGCACCGTGCCGCACGACGCCGTGCTCGTCGACCGCTTCCACGGCCGGATCTACCTCAACGCCACCGAGTTCCTCCGCATCGCCTCGCAGGTTCCGCTGCTCACGCCGGCCCGCATCGAACGGCTCGGCGGCGTCCCCGGCCTCGGCCGGCTCCACGCCGACGGCAACCTGCTCGACAACGCCGCCTTCGTCCTCCGCCTCCCCGCCACCCTGGCCCGGCTCGCCCGCGCCAACCTCGGCCTCGACGCGGCCCTCGACGACTACGAACGACGGCTGGCCAGCGAGCGCGCCCGCCTGGCCGCCCGCAACCTCGCCCGCCTCGACGGCTCCACCCTGCTCGCCGAGCTGGACCGCCGCGCCCGCTGGCTCGACGAGACCGGCTCGCTGATGCTCACCTGCGCCTCCAACTCGCTGTCGTCCTACGTCGCCCTCGGGACCCTGCTGCGCCTGTGGCTCCCCGCCCACGCCGAGCGGCTGCTCGCCGGCCTGATGGCCGGCTTCGCCGACCTCGAGAGCGCCCAGCCCGGCCTGTCGCTGTGGCACATCTCCGAGATCGTCCGGCTCGACGTCCCGGCCCGCGCCGTCCTCGAAGACACCCCGCCCGAGCGCCTGCGGCTGGACGACCTGCCCGCCGGCGGCCCGACCCGCCGCGCCCTCGACGGCTTCCTCCTCGCGCACGGCTTCCGCGCCGTGCGCGAGGCCGAGCTGTCCACCGCGCGGTGGTCCGAGGACCCGACGTTCCTGTTCGCCACCCTGCGCTCGTACCTCGCCTCCGAGGTCGGCACGCCGCTGGCCCGCGTCGAACGCCAGAAGGAGGCGCGACGCCACGCCGCCGAGGCGATCGAGCGCGACCTGCGCCCGGCGAAGTTCACGCTGGTCCGCCACGCCCTGCGGCTGGCGCAGAAGTACACCCGGCTGCGCGAGCGGATGCGCTCCCGCGTGACCGAGGTCCTGGGCTGGTACCGCGCCTTCGCCCTCGAGCTCGGGCGACGCCTCGGCGAACCGGACGCCGGCTTCTTCCTCGAGCTCGACGCCGTGCGGGCCTTCCTCCGCGGCTCGCTGGCGCCCGAGGCCGCCGCGGCCGCCGTCGCCGAGAACCGCGAGCGGTTCGCGGCCGACCTCGCCCGCCCCGATCCCCCCACCGTGTTCGTCGGCTCGCCCCCGCCCCTCGTCCCGCACGCCGCCAACGGCGCCGAGCTGTGCG
>CAZMRP010000302.1:0-6535 GCA_964568275.1 uncultured Myxococcales bacterium | reverse complement strand
AGCGCTACCTTGCGGCGGGCCGGGGCGAGCCGCCCGACCGCGTGGTGCTGGATCCGCCGCGTCGCGGGCTCGGCGCCGCCGTCGTCCGCGCGCTGGGGACCGCGGGGCCGGCGCGACTCGCCTACGTCTCCTGCGATCCGGAAACGCTGGCCCGGGACCTCGACGCGCTGGCGCCGCTGGGCCTGGTGGCGCGCGAGGCGTGCCCGGTGGATCTGTTCGCGTTGACCGGCGAGGTCGAGACCGTGGCGCTGCTCGAACGCTCGCGCGTCGGCTGGCGACCGGTCGTCGCCTGGAGCGGTGCCGCGGCGCTCGCGGCGGTCAAGCCGGCGGTCCTGCCGACGCACCCGCAGGCGGCGGGCGAGCACTCGTTGCTCGCCGCGGCGCGGGCCGCGGAGGACCAGGACGAGCTGCAGGCGGTCCACCGGCTCGATGTCGGCACCTCGGGTCCCGTGCTGCTGGCCCGCGGCGAGGCGCTGCGGCGGCTCGGCCGGGCCTTCGAGTCCGGCGCGGTGCACAAGGAGTACCTGGCGCTGGTCAAGGGCGTCCCGCGCCGCAGCGGCCGCCTCCGCCTGCGCGCCGAGGGCGGCGCGGGGGAGGAGGAGACGCGCTACCGGCTGGAGCGGGTGGTCGGCGGCTACGGTCTGGTGCGTGTCCTGCCGACGACGGGCCGCCGCCACCAGGTCCGCCGGCACCTCGCACGGCTCGGCCACCCGGTGCTCGGCGACGAGCGCCACGGCGACCCGCGGGCCAACCGCTTCCTCGCCGAGACCTGCGCCCTGGCCCGGCCGTTCCTGCACCTGGCGCTGCTGGAGTTCGCGGACGAGGACGGCGCGCCGGTGCGCCTGGAACAGCCGCTGCCGCCCGAGCTGGAGCTGGTGCTCGAGCGCCTGACGGCGTTGCGTGCGGCGTCCGGACCGTTGCCCGAGCTGCCCGATGCCTGGTGAGCGGAGCGGGACAGGCTACTCGGCGGCGGCGTCGCCGGTGTTCTCGTCGGACCAGGTGTAGGACAGGGTCAACAGCAGGTTGTTCTGGATCTGGAACTCATCGATCAACTGCGGCCGGCGGATCACCTTGAACGCGTAGTCCAGCGACAGCCACTCCAGCAGCTTGAACGACAGCGTCGCCGACAGGTCGACGTTCGTGTAGTACGCGATGTTGTGGTCGGGGGTTTCCGGGCGGTTGACCACCGGGATCGCCACGTCCCCGGCGATGCGCCAGGTGATCTTGTTCTCGAAGAAGGCGCCGTACAGCGCCACGCCCATCTCCACCGCCGCCTGGTCGAAGCTGTTCAGCGTCTTGACCTCGACCTCCGGCGTGGCGTCGTCGTCGGCCAGCGCGAGCTGGTCCTCGGCCAGGGTGTGCAGGCCGCCGAACCCGGCCCGCCCCTCGAACGTGAACCCGTCGCTCTTGTACGGCCGCGTGAACAAGCCGGCCATCTCCGTGATCGTCAGCGGCTGGAACGGGTCGGTGAGCTGCAGGCGGCGACCGAGATACGCGTCGGTGGTGCCGTCGGCGCGGGTGACCGTCCAGCTCGTCTCACCCGCCCGCTCGTCGTAGCCGTGCAGCATCGTGGTGTCGACGGCGAAGCGGACGTAGGGGCCGAGCCAATCCAGCGCGTGGTACAGGTAGTCGGCGTCGAAGGCGAAGACGTCCTTCGACTTGATGAAGTCCTCGATGGCGGGGGTGCGGCTGTAGGCGATCTGCGCGTCGAGTCCGGCCCGCAGCTCGTGGTCCCCCGTGCGGTAGCCGATCGACATCGGCAGGCCGATGTCGAAGTTCAGCGCCCAGCCGTCGGGCTGGCCGACCACGTTGCGGTTGTCGTTGAAGCTCAGGCTGAACGACGGCCCGATCTTCCACTTCAACCCGTCCTCGGAGATCTCCGAAGCGGGCAGGTCGTCCGAGACCAGGTCGTCGGCCACCTGCTGGTCTGTGACCTGCGCCTGCGCCGCGCCGGTACCGAGCCACGCCGCCGCCAGGGCCGCCGCGGCGGCCAGACTTCCACGTCCATGCGTCATCGGTTCCTCCTCCTCCACGGCCCGAGTTTCGCGTTCGGACCGAAGCCTCCCCAGACCGTCCCCCTTGCCGTCGGTTCCGGGAGTGTAACCCGTAAGCCGGATCTGTCCAGCAAGCTGCACGCCCTTCCTTGGACAGGGTCCCGCTGAGGACGCAACCAGTGGATAGGACGGCGATTATGCTCGCGGATGCGTGGCGCCGGTTGACCCCCGAGACCCGGCGGGGGAGGATGGCCGCGAAAGGAGACGGGGGATGAGCATCAGCCACACGCCGATCGGACCGCCGCCGGAGCGCGTCGCGACCCGCAGCCCGTCGACCCCGCCCGCGACCGCGACGACGACCGCCGAGCTGCACCTGACGGTGAGCGACCCGGAGGTAGTGAGCGAGCTGTCGCGACATCCCGCGGGGCCCGAGCGGGAGCGGTTCGCGCTGGCCGCGTTGCGGGTGGGGGTGCTGGCGCTGCGCACCGCCGGCGGACAGCTCGACGGCGCGACGATCCGCGAGGCGGGCGAGCGGATGCTCGGGGAGCTGCGCGAGCTCTTGGCCCAGCGCGCCGGCGACCTGACCCGCCAACTCGGCGAGACCCTGACCCGCTACCTCGACCCCCAGAGCGGCTCCCTGCCGCGACGGCTGGAGGACCTGGTGCGCAACGGCGGCGACCTGGAACGCGTGCTGCGCACGCACCTGGCGCCGGACGAGTCGCTGCTGGCCCGGACCCTGGCCCAGCACCTGGGCGAGAACTCCCCGGTGTTCCGGCTGCTGTCGCCCGACGACGCCGGCGGCCTGCGGGCGCAGGTCGAGCAGACGCTGCAGCGCGTGCTGGCCGACCAGCGCGAGCAGATCCTGCGGCAGTTCTCGCTGGACGATCGCGAGTCGGCGCTGTCGCGGCTGGTCGCCGAGCTGCGCCAGCAGCAGACGCTGCTGCAGACCGACGTGCGCGGCCAGGTCGAGACGATGGCCAAGGAGTTCTCGCTCGACAAGCCCGACTCCGCGCTGGCCCGCTTGGTGGCCCGCGTCGACGCCACGCAGCAGGCGCTGGTCCAGCAGCACCAGTCGTTCCACGGCGAGGTGCGCAGCTCGCTCGCCGCGCTCCAGGCGCGACGCGAGGAGGCCGCGCAGTCGACGCGCCACGGCGTCACCTTCGAGGAAGCGCTCGGCGCCGCGCTGCAGGCCGAAGCCCAGCGGAGCGGGGACGTCCACGCGGCGACCGGCAACACCACCGGCGCGATCAAGAACTGCAAGAAGGGCGACCACGTCGTTGCGCTCGGACCCGACTCCGCCGCGCCGGGCGTGCGGATCGTCTGGGAGGCCAAGGAGGACCGCAGCTACGACCTGCGGGCCGCGCTCGAGGAGATCGACGAGGCGCGACGCAACCGGCAGGCCCAGGTCGGCGTGTTCGTCTTCTCGCGCCGGACCGCCCCCGCCGGCCTGCAACCCCTGGCCCGCTACGGCCGCGACCTCGCCGTGGTCTGGGACGCCGAGGACCCCGCCTCCGACCTGGTGCTCCACGCCGCCGCCTCCGTCGCCCGCGCCCTCGCCGTGCGTGAACGCGCGACCGACGACCAGACCAGCGAGGCGACCCAACAGATCGATCTCGCCACCCGCGCCGTCGAGAAGCAGATCGCCTACCTCGAGGACGTCCGCACCTGGTCCGCCACGATCAAGAACAACGCCGAGAAGGTCCTCGACCGCGCCTCGCGGATGGCCGCCGACCTGCGCAAGGAGGTCGAACGGCTCGACGCCCAGCTCGCGGCGCTCCGCACCGCTCCCTAGACCCACCCCCTCCCCGTGACATCCCCTGCCACATCATTGTGAATACTTGTTCGCCGGGGACAATGTAGGATATAATCACACCATGAAGGTGCGCGTGGTTCACCGTCCTTCTATCAATAATCAAATCAAGCCGATACAAATCAGGAAAGTTGTGGTCGGCCACCGGACGGATGGCATGTCTCGTGCTACAATGAGACAGTGGAGTGCTTGGAGACTCCGTCGGGCGGAGGACAGGGCAGGAGGGCAAGGGACGGCGGCAAGGGGGGCGTCCAACGGAAGAGAGGACGTGACACGGTGCGCAGGATGAAGTCGGAGCAGCGAGCGAAGGGACGGCGGACCGCGCTGTTGCTGGGGCTCGGGGCGACGATCGTCCTGGGTCTCGTGCTGTTGTCGCAGTGCAGCGTGTCGGGGTACGACGGGGCGAAGCCGAGCGCGTCGGAGCAGTTGCCGGCACCGGAGCCGATGCGGGTGGAGCCGCCGGCGGAGCCGGTGGCGGCGGCGCCGCAGCCCGCGCCGCCGGGGGCGCCCGCCGAGGCGACCGACGTCGTGCCGGCGAAGACGATCGAGTTCCTCGTAACGGAGGAGGGGCCGCGCGAGATCGTCTGTCCGTCCTCGGCGGACGCGCAGGCGACGTTCTTCTTCGGCCCGGAGACGGCGCGGCCGGGCAAGTCGCTGCGCGTGGTGGCGGTGGCGGAAGAAGGGCTGGCGGTCGGCGGCATCGCGCTGGTGACGGACCACGGGCTGGAGCCGCAGGCCGGGTTGTCGAAGTGGGGCGGCCCGCCCTACGCCTGGAGCGTGACGCTCGATGCGGCGCCGGCGGGCACCCACGAGTTCGTGCTCACCTCGGGCGACCCCGCGCGGCCGTTCGCCTGTGCGTCGCTGAAGGTGGCGGCGCCGCGGCCGGACGCGGCGCCGGCCGGCGGTTTTTCGGGGGCCTGGCCGGTCAAGCGCGCCTGGTCGCGGGAGCTGGAGAACCTGTACTCGGCGTGGGTCGCGCGACTGTTCCTGGTCGACCCGGGGGCCAAGGCCGGCTGGCGGCCGCTGCACCAGGTGGTGCGCGATCCCAAGCGCAACATCCTCTACAACTTCCTCGGCTTCAACGAGGACGACCCGGCGGGCAAGGTCAAGGTCTCGCTGACGCCCGACTGCGCCGACACGCCGTTCTTCCTGCGCGCCTACTTCTCCTGGAAGCTGGGGCTCCCGTACGCGATGCGGCGCTGCCTGCGCGGCGACTGGAAGAGCGGGCCGACCTGCGACACGGAGCTGGTGACCAACCTGACGACCGAGTGGAACCACGTGAACTCGGTGGTCGAGCGGTTCAACAAGTTCGTCAACCTGACGGTGGCGCGGACGGCGCACACGGGCACGGTGCGCACCGTCCCGGACGACCCCCAGAGCGACCTCTACCCGATCGCGCTGGAGGCCAAGGCGTTGCGGCCCGGCTCGGTGTTCGTCGACCCCAACGGCCACGTGCTGGTGACCACGCGTTGGATCACCGGGACGGCCGAGCGGATGGGGATGCTGCTGGCGGTCGACGCGCACCCCGACCTGACCGTCTCGCACAAGCGCTTCTCGTCGGCGAACTTCTACTTCGCCGCGGAGCTGCCCACGGGCGGATTCAAGACCTTCCGACCGGCGGTCTTCGAGCGCGGCCGGGTGCGGTTCATGACCGACGCCGAGCTCGACGCCAGCCCCGACTACGGGGATCGCTCGCTCGACCAGTACGCCTTCACCGAGTCGGCCCAGTTCTACAAGACCGTCGAGAAGCTGCTCAACCCGATCCCGCTCGACCCGGTCGATGCCTACAGGTCGCGGATGGAGGCGTTGGTCGAGCTGCTCGAGGAGCGGGTATCGGCGGTGCAGGTCGGCATCGAATACCAGTACTCGATGGCCTGGAAGACGATCGAGATGCCGAACGGGGGCGCGATTTTCGAGACCACGGGGCCCTGGGAGGACTACTCGACGCCGGCGCGCGACCTGCGCCTGCTGCTGGCGTTCGACGAGCTGCTCGCCTTCCCGCGCTACGTCCGCGACAACCTCGACCTGTTCCGCGTCCCGGCCGGCAAGTCGGCGGCGACCGTCCGCGCGGAGCTCGAGCAGCTCTGGCAGACCGAGAAGGACCGGCACAGCATCACCTACGTCCGCTCCGACCGCTCCACCTGGACCCTGACCCTGGGGCAACTCGTGGACCGGTTGCCGATGTTCGAGCAGTCGTACAACCCGAACGACTGCCCCGAGCTGCGCTGGGGCGCGAACCTCGCCAACCCCGAAGGATCGACCTGCACGCGCAAGGCGCCGTACGAGCAGCGCCTGCGGATGGAGCAGTACCGGGTCTGGCACCAGGAGCGCCGCCGGCCGGCCGGTTTCTGACCCGCCTTCCTCGCCGACCTTCTGCTGCGGCCGCCGGTCCACGCGACGAAGTTGGTGAGAACTGCGGGCGAGCGCCGGCACGCCCCGGCAGGGTGGACGTCGAGGATGACGGGGCCGGCTTCGGCCCGCGACCGTCCCGAAACCGCGGCACAAGTGTTCAGCACAAAAAAAACGCCGGTCCGGCATGGATTCCTGGTGACGGGCGGCGCGGGTTCCCGTTAACCTACGTGCCGTGAAGTTCGTCCTGCGCACAGCGGCGGGGCTCGGTTCGCTGGTGACGGTCCTGTTCGTCGCCGGAACGATGGCCCGCGATCCGTCCGCGCCGGTTTCCGGACCGCGCCTCGCCGAAACCGGGGCGGCCGCAGTGGCGGCGCCGGCC
>CAZMRP010000301.1:0-6538 GCA_964568275.1 uncultured Myxococcales bacterium | reverse complement strand
CGCCGCCGGCGCGGGCGGTGCGTCGTCCGGGGCGGAAACCGCCGGGTCGACCGACGGCTCCCGGCGGTCGACGTCCGCGGCGCCGGGCTCGGGGAGCGGTCGCTCGCCGACGTCGAGCCCGTCCCAGGCGCCGAACGGGTCGCTCTTGGAACGCGACGTCGCGGCGTCGCTCGCCAACCGCTCGGCCAGCCGGCGCTCGGCACTCTCGGACGGGCGAAGGTCCGCGAGGCTGCCGGGGGCGCCGTCGCCGCGGGTGATCTGGCGGGCGACGTCGAGCACCCCGGCGGAACGCTCGGGCTCCACGCCCTTGACCAGGATCCCGTGGGTCCGCGCGCCCTTCAGCAGCATGCGCTCGTTGATCACGAACGGAGCGGCGCCGGCCACCCCCGGGATCGACCGGGCGAGGCGCACGACGTCCTCGTAGCGGTCGAACTCCCAGCCGCCGGTCATCACCAGCACGTGCGAGTTCACGCCGACGACCTTCTCGGTGATCGCGCCCTGCAGGCCGGAGGAGGCGCCGATGATCGTGGTCAGGGCCGCGACGCCGATGGCCACGCCGACGACGGCCATCATCGTGATGAACGAGACGAACGCCTTCTTCTTGGCGAGCAGGTAGCGGACGGCGATTCGGACCGCGTACGCGCGCATCGGGCGGTAGGTAGCAGCCGGGGGACGGGCGGTCAACAGCCGCGACCCGGTCGCGGAGCCGTCGCGGGTCGCGGGTCCGCCCGCTGCGACCCGCCGGACGAAGGCGGGTCAGGGATCGAAGCGGTAGCCGACGGTGCGGACCGTGACCAGGTAGCGCGGCGTCTGCGGGTCGTGCTCCAGCTTCTGGCGCAGGGAGACCACGAAGTTGTCGACGGTCCGCGTGGTGCCCTCGTAGTCGTAGCCCCAGACCTCGCGCAGGATCTGCTCGCGGGCGAAGGCCTTGCGCGGGTTGCGGACCAGCAGGGCCAGGAGCTCGAACTCCCGCGGCGTCAGCGGGACGTCCCGACCCGCGCGGGAGACGGTGCGGGCGTGGAAGTCGAGCACCACGTCGGCGAACGACAGCGTGGACTCGTCGCGCTGCTTGAGGCGCCGGCGGCGCAGCGCGGCGTCGATGCGGGCCAGCAGCTCGCCCAGGTCGAACGGCTTGGTGACGTAGTCGTCGGCGCCCAGGCCGAAACCCTCGAGCTTCTGGGGCAACTGGTCGCGGGCCGAGAGGATCAGCACCGGGACCTCGACCTGGTGCTCCCGCAGCTCCCGGAGAATCTCCAGGCCGGACAGGCCGGGGAGCATGATGTCGAGCACGACCAGGTCCGGTGCGTCGTCGAACGCCCGCCGCAACCCCTCGGTACCGTCGCCGGCGGTCAGCACCTGGTAGCCGCTGGCCTTGAGGTTCAACGCGAGCCCGTCGCGGAGCGAACGGTCGTCCTCGACGATCAGGACCTTCTCGCCTTCGGGGCCGGGAACGAGCTTCGAGGTCACGACTTGCCTCCGGTGTCGGCGGGCGGCGCCGCCGGCAGGAAGATGGTGAACGTCGAGCCCCGGCCGGGTTCGCTGTCGACGCGGACCCTGCCGCCGTGGGCGCGGGCGACGTCCCGCACGATGGACAGGCCGATGCCGACGCCGGTGGCCCGGGAGCTCAGCCGGTCGTCGCCGCGCCGGAACGGCTCGAATACCCGGGACTGCTCGGCCTTGGGAATGCCCACCCCGTTGTCCTCGACGGCGATCTCCACGCCGCCGGCCACGTCGCGGGTGCGAAGCGTGATGCGCTTCGTCTCGCCGGTGTACTTGTGGGCGTTGACCAGCAGGTTCAGCACCGCCTCGGCCAGCGCGGCCCGGTCGATGCAGACCTCGCCGGCGGCCGCGCGCTCCTGGCGCAGCTCCACCTCCCCGGCGGCCAGCAGCCCCTCGAAGTTCCGCAACGCCTCGTCCACCGCCTCGTCGATGCGCCCGCGCTGCGGGTGGTACACCCGGCGTCCCTCGGCGATGCGCCGCCACTCCAGCACGCGGTCGACGAGCTGCCCGAGGCGTCCGGTTTCGCGGAGGATCGCCTCGACGCAGGCCCGGCGCTCCTCCGGGTTCTCCGCGCGCTCCAGCTGCAACGTCTGCCCGTAGAGGCGGATCGCCGCCAGCGGCGTGCGCAGCTCGTGGGTCACGTTGGTCAGGAAGGTGACCTGCTCGTGGGCCAGCCGGGTGCGGCGCTGGAACATCACCAGCAGCGCGGTGCCGGCGCCGAGCGTCGCCAGGGCGAAGCTGACGACCAGGATGCCGACGACGATCGAGCCGATGCCCCCGCCGACGACGATGGCCACCACGCCGGCCGCGGACATCAGGCCGACGGGCGTCAACACGCCGAGGATCAGCAGCAGCAGGATCCCGCTCTGCGACAGGTACGGCAGCTCCTCGCGGCGTCCCATGGCTCGACGTCCGGCTCCTCCACCGGCCGGGAGTATGTCCCAGCGCGAGGAACGGCTCAACCCGAGGATGGCCACGAGGAACGCCCTGGGCGGCACGACGGCGGCCCCGGGCTCAGGCCGCGTGGCCGGCGTTCGCGTTGGGCCGGACCGAGTCGCGCCTCGCGCCGTGCGCCCGGGCGGCCTCCGCATCGTTCGGGTCGACCCAGCCCAGCGAGCCGTAGACCAGGTTGGGCGCCAGGGTCGACACCCAGCGGTCCCAGGTCGACGGGCGGTAGACGCCGGGGTCCGTGGCGTGCAGCGCGCTGCGGGTGGCGCGGCCGAGCATGCTCGGCCAGGAGAACACGCGGTCCAGCACGTGGCGGTAGCCCTGCTCCAGCTCGTCCGGGCTCATCCGCTTCGGGCGGTAGACCACGTGGGTGATGTCGTAGCGGCTCCAGTCCCGGCTCAGGATCCGACCCTCGCGCTCGAGCCGCGCGTAGAGCGCGGTGCCCGGGAACGGCGTGAGCAGGGAGATCTGCGGGATGTCGATCCAGCGCTGCACGAAGTCGGCCGTGCGGTCGAAGACCGTCGGCGTGTCGTGGTCCAGGCCGAGGATGAAGCACCCGATCAGGCGGATGTTGTGGCGGTGCAGCGCCTCGATCCGCCGTACGTAGTCCTCCACCAGGTTGCCGACCTTGCCGACGTTGCCGAGGTTGGCCTGGTCGAGCGACTCGAAGCCGACCAGCAGCGTGCGGCAGCCGGCCGCCGTCAGCAGATCGAGCAGCTCGGGGTCGTCGGCGACGGAGATCTCGCCCTGGCCGGACCAGGTGACGCCCAGCGGCGCCAGCGCGCGGAACAGGCTCTTGGCGTAGGTCGTGTCGCGCAGGCCGTGGCGGTGGTCGGTGTCGGAGACCGAGTTGTTGTCGGTGAGGAAGAACGCCTTGTCGCCGTTGAAGAACCCGCTCTCCTGGTAGCCGCGGATCTCCGCCACGATGTCCTCCACCGGACGGTGGCGCCGGTGCGCCCCCTGATGGCGGGTCGTGGAACAGAAGGCGCAGGCGTTGCGGCAGCCGCGGCTGGTCTGCACCGGGATGACCCACGGGCAGACGTCGTGCTCCTCGGGACGCGGCCAGTGCGGTCGCGGCAGGCCCGCCAGCGACGCGACCCGGCCGCCGCGGTAGACCGGTCGCGGCCGCCCGACCCGCTCGAGGTCGTCCAGCAGCTCGTCGAACACCGCCTCCGCCTCGCCCGTCGCGATGCCGTCGGCGTGCCCCGCGGCCTCCTCGGGCAGCATCGTGACGTGGATCCCGCCCAGCACCACCGGGATGCCGCGCCGGCGCAGCTCGTCCGCCACCCGGTAGGTCGCCGGCGCCGCCGTCGTGTTGACCGTGAACAGCACCGCGTCCGCGTCGTCCGGGATTTGCAGCGAACCCTCCGGCGCCTCCACCACGTGGAACTCGTGGTCGACGCCGCGCGCGCGGGCCGTCGCCTCGCCCAGCGCCGCCAGGTAGTAGGTCGTCATCTGCGCCAGGAACGGCTTGCCGTCGATGCTGCTCAGGATGCGGTCGACGTAACCCAGCCGCAACGTGCGGGCCGCGGTGCGCAGGGCCGGCGGGACGCGCCAGGCCAGCTCGTGGTTCGTACGGACGCGCGCGATCCAGATCTTCGCCATCGTCTTTCTCCCCGCCCCGCGGCAGAATGCAGTGGCCGCGAGGCCCGTCGATGCTGCGACGGAGGCGGTCACGGGGCGGTCCCCGGGGAGTCAGCGGAGCGTCCGGGCGGGGTCACGGGAGCGTCGGGAATGCGTCACGGGTTCGTCAGCGGGTCGGGGCGGTGCGGACGGCTCGCGCTGTGCTCGGCGATCGCCCTGGCGCTCGCGGCGGGGTGGGCCGCCGCGCAGGACGGCGAGCAGGCTCCGTGGTACGCCCCGTGGCGCGCGGTCGACGTGCGGACGCCGGAGGATGCGGAGCGGGCCTGGGCGATGGTGCGCGAGTTCTTCGGCAACCTGCGGCTGGGACACGCGCACGAGGTCTGGGAGCTCGACCGCGAGCGGATGGCGCCGGCCCGGCCGCTCGAGGACTGCCTGGCGGCCCTGGCGGCGGACGGCCGGGACTGGCCGCGCGCCGATCGGGCGTGCCGGATGTCGGCCCAGGTGCGGATCGACGGTCCGGTGGAGGGGGTCGCCTTCCACAGCTCGCGGCGCTCGGAGTCGCTCGAGGTCGGTTGCGAGCTGGCCGTCCGCCTGCCGGAGCTGGCCCGTCTGCTGCGGGATTCCGGAGTGGCCCACGTGCGGGTCGGTCCGCCCGCGCGTTTCGCGCTCAAGAGCTACCATCGCTTCGGCCTGGCGCTCGACGTCTACGCGCTGACGCTGGACGACGGGACCGAGCTGGTGGTGGAGGACGACTACGAGCTGCAGGGCGACCGCGGGACGTGCGCCGGGGCCGAGCCGGGCGACGCGAAGGCGCGCGTGCTGCGCGACGTGGCCTGTCGGCTGTTCGAGGCGCGCGTGCTGTCGACGGTCATCACCCCGAACTACAATGCGGGGCACCGCAACCACTTCCACTGGGACGTGCGCCCCGGGGACGAACGCTTCTACCTGCGCTAGGGCGCCGCGTCGGCGGTCGGGCCGCGGCGGGTCGCGCTTGCGCCCGCTCGCGTGCAACGGGTATCGTCGCTCCCGGATCGGTCGTCGTGGGCGGCGCCGGGGCCGTTCCCGCACCGATGGAGGGGTACAGATGCACGGCAGGACCGGGTTGGTCGGGCGCGTGATGCTCGTTCTCGGACTGGCGGCGGCGGCGCAGCTCGCGCTGGCGGCCCAGCCGAATCCCACCAATCGCATCCACATGACCTCCAAGCCGGCCGTGGTCCAGATCGTCGCCGGCTGGATTGCCCAGTGGGAGTGGGACGGCGAGACGCTCCGGCGGGGCCAGGTCGGGGGCGGGACCGGGTTCTTCATCCATCCCGACGGCTACATCCTCACCAACGCCCACGTCGTCGCGGACCTGCGCCTGACCGAGGAGGAGCTGCGGAAGGCGGCCACGATCGATGTCCTCGGGGCGTTCCTGCAGTCGATCAACCGACCGGTCACCGAGGACAACGTCGTCCAGTTGGCGCAGCTGATCGACTCGGGACAGATCTCGGCCCCCGACCTCAAGGGGCTCAAGCGCATCAACTTCGTCTTCCTCCAGAGCGGCAAGCAGTACCCGTTCGAGGTCAAGACCTACGGTGCGCCGATGGGCGGGGAGGGCGACCAGGTGCTGACCGGCAAGGACGTCGCCGTGCTGAAGGTCGAGATCAAGAACGCACCGACCCTCAAGCTCGGTGACTCCAGCAACGTCCAGGTCGGCGACCGGGTCTGGGTGATGGGCTATCCCGCCGCCGCCGAGTCGGACCTGCTGGACGAGCGGTCGGAGCTGGAGCCGACGACCAACGACGGCTCGATCTCGGCCCGGAAGACCTCCCGGGACGGCACGCCGGTTCTGCAGACCAACACCGCCGCGACCCACGGCAACTCCGGCGGCCCGGTGCTCAACGAGAAGGGCGAGGTGATCGGCCAGCTGACCTTCCGCGGCAACACCGTCAACAGCCAGGAGGTCCAGGGCTTCAACTTCATCGTGCCGATCAACACCGCGATGGAGTTCGTGCGGCAGGCCGGCACCGAGAACAAGGCCGGTCCGGTCGACGAGAAGTGGCAGCAGGGGCTCGAACAGTACTGGAACGAGCACTACGCGTTGGCCAAGCAGAGTTTCGCCGACGTCGTGGGGTTGTTCCCGGAGCACAGCGAGGCGCAGAAGCTGGTCGCGGAATGCTCGGAGCGGATCGCCAAGGGCGAGGACAAGACCCCGCCGCCCGAGCCGCCGAAACCGCCGACGCCGCCCGAGACGTCGAGCGCGGAGTCCGGCAAGGCCGCGGCCGGCGCGGCCGGCGAGCCGGCGAAGGGCGCGGCGAGCCAAACGGCGAAGGCCGCCCAGGCAGCGCCGGCCGGGTCGGCCGACGAGGAGTTCCCGACCTGGGCCATCGCCGCCATCGTCGGCGGCGGCGTGCTGCTGGCGGTGGTCGTGATCCTGATCGTCGTGCTGTCCGGGAAGAAGAAGGCGGCCCTGGCCGTCGCTCCGGCGCCGTACGCGCCCGCGCCCGGCACCCCGCCGCCCGGCTAC
>CAZMRP010000300.1:0-6569 GCA_964568275.1 uncultured Myxococcales bacterium | reverse complement strand
GACGGCTGGGCCGCGGAGCCGGGGACGGCCGTGCTGCTGGAACGGCTCGGCGCGGACGCGCAGCTCGCCTACGTCGGGCGCGTGCCGGCGTCGCTGCGCCGGCGGCTGCAGCACTGGGGGCTCGACCCGCTGGTCGACCGGCGGGTCGGCGCGGCGGTGACGATCGGCGAGCCGACGACCCGGGTCCGGCTGGTGGCCGACCTCGACGACGAGGCGCAGGCGGCGGCGCTGGTGGTCTCGGCGGCGGAGGGGGTGGAGCGCACGGCGGGCCGGCGGTCGTTCCAGGCCGCCGGGCTGTCGCCGTTGATCCGGCGGCTGGTGCCGCGCAGCGAGGGACGGTTCTTCCACCTCGAGGGCGAGCTGCCGACGGCGGTGGTCGCGGGGGTGCTGTCGGTGCTGCGGACGCTCGAGCAGGCGACGGCGGACCCGTAGCGGCGCGCCGCCGGGAGGACGAGCATGGCGGCGAGGCGGTTGCGGGTGGCGATCGACGGGCCGGCGGGGGCCGGGAAGTCGACGGTGGCGGCGCGGGTCGCGGCGGCGTTCGGGCTGCCGAAGCTCGACACCGGGGCGATCTACCGGACGCTGGCGCTGTTCGCACGGCGCGAGGGGGTCGACTGGGACGACGAGGCGGGGCTGGCGGCGCTGGCGGCGCGGCTGCCGCTGGCGTTCGAGGGCGGGCTGGGGGAGGCGCCGCTGGTGGTGCGGCTGGGGCAGGAGGACGTGTCCGGGGCGATCCGCACCCCGGAGCTGTCGCAGGGGGCCTCGCTGGTCTCGCGGCATCCCGCCGTGCGGGCGGCGCTCTTGCCGGTGCAGCGGCGGCTGGCGGAGGGCGGCGGGGTGGCGGAGGGGCGGGACATCGGCTCGGTGGTGCTGCCCGACGCGGAGGTGAAGATCTTCCTCACGGCCTCGCCGGCGGAGCGGGCGCGACGGCGGCGGGACGAGCTGGCGGCGCGGGGCGAGGCGCGGGCGTTGGCCGAGGTGCTGGCGGAGCAGACGGAGCGGGACGAGCGGGACGAGCGGCGGGCGACGGCGCCGTTGCGGGCGGCGGACGACGCGGTGCGGGTGGACACCGACGGGCTGACGCTGGAGCAGGTGGTGGCCCGGGTGCTCGACGAGGTGGCGCGGCGCACGGGACGTACCCCGTTTTCCCTTTGACACGCCGGTCCGAACGAGGTAGCGATCCCCAGCTTTCCGGACCGGGGAGGTCCCTCCGGACGCGACGGCGGGCGGCGCGAGGCCCGCAGTCGGAGGGTGCTCCCGGGGAGTCGGGAGGCGGAGTAGGAGGTTCCGAGAGACCGCATGAGCGAAGCGAAGTCGAACACCCCGTTTGCCGATTCCGATGACAGTTTTGCGGCGCTGTTCGAGGCGCAGGACGGTGATGCCGGTCCGGTCGACGAAGGCCAGATCGTCAGCGGCCGGGTCGTCCACGTGGGCAAGGAGCACGTGGTCGTGGACATCGGCTACAAGTCCGAGGGCATCATTCCGCTCCACGAGTTCCAGGACACCGGCGGGACGTACTCGGTCCAGGTGGGGGACCGGGTGGAGGTGTTCGTCGAGTCGCGCGAGGGCGAGGACGGCGTCACGGTGCTGTCCAAGGAGCGCGCGGACCGGCTGCGCGTGTGGGACGAGATCGCCTCGGCCTGCGAGGGCGAGGAGATCATCGAGGGGACGATCTCGGGGCGCGTGAAGGGCGGCCTGGCGGTGACGATCCGCGGCGGCGTGCGCGCGTTCCTCCCGGGCTCGCAGGTCGACCTGCGCCCGACCCGCAACCTCGACCAGTTCATCGGCAAGACCTACCCGTTCCGGGTGATCAAGTTCAACCGCAAGCGGGGCAACATCGTGCTCTCGCGCCGCGCGCTGCTCGAGAAGGAGCGCGAGGTGCTCAAGGCCCAGACGCTGCAGACCCTGCAGGAGGGGATGACCGTCGAGGGCGTGATCAAGAACCTGACCGAGTACGGCGCGTTCGTCGACCTGGGCGGGGTCGACGGGCTGCTGCACGTCACCGACATGTCGTGGGGCCGCGTGAACCACCCGTCGGAGGTGTTCAAGGTCGGCGACAAGGTCAAGGTGATGGTGCTCAAGTTCAACCCCGACCAGGAACGGATCTCGCTCGGGGTCAAGCAGACCCAGGACGACCCGTGGATCCTGGCGCACATCAAGTACGCGGTCGGCGCGCGCTGCAACGGCAAGGCGGTCAGCCTGACCGACTACGGCGCGTTCATCGAGCTCGAGCCGGGCGTCGAGGGCCTGGTGCACATCTCGGAGATGAGCTGGACCAAGCGGGTCAAGCACCCCTCGCAAATCCTCACCGTCGGCCAGCCGGTCGACGTGGTGGTGCTCGAGCTGGACCGCGAGACCCGCCGCATCTCCCTCGGCCTCAAGCAGCTCGAGCCCGACCCCTGGTCGCTGTTCACCGAGAAGTTCAAGCCGGGCGACAAGATCAAGGGCGTCGTCCGCTCGATCGCCGACTACGGCGTGTTCGTCGAGATCCAGGACGGCGTGGACGGCATGGTCCACAAGTCCGACATCTCCTGGACCCAGCGGGTCAACCACCCCTCCGAGGTGTTCAAGAAGGGCCAGGAGGTCGAGGCGATCATCCTCAACGTCAACTACGACGAGAAGAAGGTCTCGTTGGGGATGAAGCAGCTCTCGGAGGACCCGTGGGCGCGCATCCCGGCGGACTACCCGCCCGGGAGGATCCTCAAGGTCAAGGTGATCAAGGTCATGGACTTCGGCGCGTTCGTCGAGCTGGAGGCGGGCGTCGAGGGGCTGATCCACGTCTCCGAGATGAAGACCGAGCGGGTCGACGACCCGCGGTCGGTGGTCAAGGAAGGGGACGAGGTGAAGGCCGAGGTGATCACCGTCGACCCGCAGGACCGGCGGATCGGGCTGTCGATGAAGACGGTGACGGGCCGCGAGGAGACCGAGGGTGCGAAGGAGTACATCGCGCAGGAGCGCGCCGCGCACCGCCCGGTCACCCTGGGCGACCTGATCCGGCAGAAGCTGAGCCAGCAGTCGCCCGACGGGACGGACGCCTCGGCCTCCGAGGAGGGGGTGGCGGCCGACGAGCCGGGGGCGGCGGCGACCGAGGAGCCGGAGGCGACGACGTCCGGCGAGACCGAGCCGCAGGCATCCGGCGGCACCGAGGGCCTGGAGCCGTAGGCGCCCCGGCGCGGAAGGGGGGAGCGGCGTGCCCCGACCCCGCAGCCCAACGAAGTCCCCCCGTCGAGCGAGCCGTCGCCCGCTGCGCGAGCCGCTGTGGGCCCCCTGGCGCATGGAGTTCATCCTCGGGGACAAGACCCCCGGCGGCTGCATCCTGTGCGACAAGCCGGCGGCCGGACCGGCGCACCACGCGGAGAACCTGATCCTGGTGGAGCGGCCGCGGGCCTACGTGATGATGAACCGCTATCCCTACACCAACGGCCATCTGATGGTCGTACCGCGGGCCCACGTGCCCTCCCCGGCCGAGCTGTCGGCGGCGGACCACACGGCGCTGTGGGAGCTGGTGCGCGACGCGCTCGAGGCGCTGCGCCGGTCGTTGTGCCCCGAGGGGCTCAACGTCGGCATCAACCTCGGGAAGTGCGCCGGCGCGGGCATCGACCGGCACCTGCACGTGCATCTGGTGCCGCGCTGGTCGGGCGACACGAACTTCATGCCGGTGCTGGCCGACGTGCGGGTGATGCCGGAGCACCTCGAGGAGACCTGGCACCGGCTGCGGCCGGAGTTCCTGCGGCTGGCGCGACCGGCCGCGGCGGGCGGGTGAGCCGATGGCGATGTCGCCGCTGCGCCGCAAGGTCGTGCTGCTGGTGGTCGCCGGCGCGGCGCTCGTGGCCCTGCTCTACGCCTTCCGGTCGATCCTGGTCCCGTTCGTGCTGGCGCTGGCGCTGGCCTACGTCCTGAGCCCCGTGGTCAACGCGATGACGCGGCTCGGCGGCGCGCGCCGCCGCTTGCCGCGCTGGATCGCGGTCGTCGTGCTGTACGCCGGCCTGCTCACCGGGCTGGTGTTCTTCTCCGTCGGCTTCCTGCCCCGGCTCGCGGACGAGCTGGGGGTGATGATGAAGGAGGTCCCGGCGGCGTTCCGCCACGTGCGCGAGGAGTGGCTGCCGGCGCTGGCCGAGGCCTACGAGGAGAACCTCTCGCCGCTGCTGCAGCGCCGGGACCCCGACGTGGTGACGCAGGCGCAGCCGCGGGGCGTCGCGCCGACCGTGGAGCGGTCGGCATCGATCGTGCTGCGGCCGATCCCGCGCGAGGGCGCCTACCGGCTGGAGCTGCAGGACCTGGCGATCGACGTCCAGCGCGCCTCCGCCGACACCGTGGTGCTCACGGCGCGCTCTTCGGAGAAGGCGTCGGCGCGGGCCTCGCCGGACCTCGAGCAGTCGCTGACCGACGCCATCGGCGGCCTGCTGGCCAAGGGCCAGGAGCACGCCGCGGTGCTGTTCAACGTGGGGCAGGAAGTGGTGGTGTTCCTGATCCGGTTCACCTTCACCTTCTTCATCACGCTGATGCTGTCGGCGTTCATCCTGGCCGACCAGCAGCGCATCCTGGGGTTCTTCGAGTCGCTGGTGCCGCGGGCCTATCGCGAGGACTACCACCGCGTGCTGGCCGCGATCGACCGCGGCCTGGCGGGGGTGGTGCGCGGCCAGCTCCTGATCTGTCTGGTCAACGGCACGCTGTCCGGCATCGGCTTCGCCATCGCCGACCTCAAGTACTGGCCGGTGCTGACCGCGATCGCCACGGTCTTCACGCTGGTCCCGATCTTCGGCACGATCATCTCGTCGATCCCCGCCGTGCTGATCGGCCTGACCCAGTCCTGGGGCACGGGGGTGTTCGTGCTGGCCTGGATCACCGGCATCCACCAGCTCGAGGCCAACATCCTCAACCCGAAGATCATCGGCACCACGGCGCGGATCCACCCGGTGGTGGTGTTCTTCGCGCTGCTGGCCGGCGAGCGGGCCGCGGGGCTGCTCGGCGTGCTGCTCGGCGTCCCCGTGGCGTCGATCCTGCAGAACATGTTCCTGTTCTTCAAGAACCGGCTGTACGCCGACGAGCAGGAGGGCGGCGGCCCGAGCGCGCCGCCCGTGGCGAGCGGCTCGGACCCCGGCGTACCGGCCGCGGCCGGCCGCGACGGACCGTCCTCAGCGTAGGACCGACAGCAGCACGACCAGCAGCACCAGTGCCGCCACCGGCAGCGCGACCCCCACCGCGAGCATCGTCCGATCGACCCCTTCGAGCGCCGCCTCGTGGAGCCGCCGCGTGCGCGTGGCGACCTCCTCGGCCGCGTCCAGCGCCCGCAGGCGACGGGCCTCGGGCGACTCCGCCGGCAGCACCTTGCGCGCCAGGGCCTGGGTCGTCCCCTGCACCAGCGCGTCCTCCACGGCCCGGCGCCGCGCGTCGTGGTCGTCCTCCAGCCGCCGGCGGGCGGGGTCGGAGCGCAGCTGTTCCCGGCGCGCCTCGAGCTGCCGATCGATCTCGTCCATCCGGCCCCGCAGACGCTCGGTCTCCTGCCGGGCCGTCCGCTCCTCCGCCTCCGCCTGCGACACCTCGCCGGACGCCGCGGCGCGCGCCTGCTGCAACTCGGCGGCCCGGGCCGCGTGCGGCGATCCGGGACCCAAGTTCCCCTGCGCCAGACGCTCGAGGTTCCGCCATTCGATCTCCGCCCGTCGCAGCTTCGCCTTGGAGCGCGCCAGGCCGTCGCCGCGCTCCCGCAGCGCCAGCTCCCGCGTCGCCAACTCCGCGGCCAGCTTCCCCTTCTCGGCCTCCGCCGCCGCGGTCTGCTCGGCCAACGCCCCGTCCGCCTGCCGGAACTTCTCGAAGTCGGCCTGCCGCGTGGCGAGGAACCCGTGCAGCGCCCGGTTGGCCTGCAGCACCGCCTCGACCGCCGCCTTCAACGCGGGCTGGGCGACCAGCTCGCGGCCGTGGGCCCGGGCCCACTCGGCGTAGGCCTCCCGGCGGAGCCGGACGGCGCGGGCCTCCTCCTGCCGGCGCGCGGCCAGCTCGACCTTGAGCGGTCCGAGGCGGCGCAACGCGCGGAACGCGTAGAGCGGCGCCAGGGCGTAGTTGCCCGGTTTCACGAAGCCGGCGACGCGCTCCACCTCCTCCGGCGGCACGGGCTCGGGCTCGCCCTCCGAGACGAATCCGCCGACCGCGCCCGCAGCGCCCGGCGGCGCCTTGCCCCGGCCGGAAGTCCGGACCGACACGGGGGGCGCGCCCGGGTCGAACGCCAGGTCGAGCTCCGGGTCGTCGTCGCCTTCGTGCTCCCAATCGATCGCCGGCTGCTTCGCCGCGGGCGCGGCGAGGCCGTCGTCGGCCAGGGACAATCCCGGCTCCTCGCCGGCGGGTTCTTCGGCCGGCATCAATCCCCGTCGCCGCCCGACTTCGTCGCCCGCCCGCGGCCCTTGCCCTTGGCCGCCGTCTTGGCGCGCTTGCGCTCGGCGTCCTCGTCGACCTTGCGCGCGATGAGCTCGATCGTGCCGCCTGCCTTCTCGACAGCCGCGGCTGACGACTTCGTGGCGTGACGCACGTCGAACTTGAGCTTCGCCGTGATCTCGCCGTCGCCGACCAGCCTCAGG
>CAZMRP010000299.1:0-6573 GCA_964568275.1 uncultured Myxococcales bacterium | reverse complement strand
ACTCCTCCGGAGGGCAGCGTAAGTGTGCGGCATTGTTGCTAACCGATCACGGATGCTCCTTCGTCCTTCTGCTTCATCTTCTTGCCGCGGGGCGTGGGAGCGGTCGACTCGGGTACGTCGACTCGGGTTCGCCATCGTCGCGAGAGGCTCTGCCAGCGGCAGCGCTGCGGTCGAGGATGTCGGGCAGACGGGGCTGGTTCGTTCAGTACGGGCGTCGGGATTGGCCAGCGGTGAGTGATCTGCCCGGGATCATCCGGATCGCTCAACCCGGAGGAGGTACTCGATCCACATAACGGGCTCGTCCGGGCAGGACCCGTCAGCACGTTCGAACCCGGATCCGAAGACCAACCAGACGTCGCCATCGCCAGTGCGGAACCAGGATGAGCCGCCAGGATACAACGGGGAATGCTCTTCATCGTCGGGCGGAATGACGTTCAACGCGAGGCCGCGCCACGCGCCGCAGGAGGCGCCGACGAAGTCGCAAGGCAGGAGCACCGAGGACAGGGACCAGCCATAGAGATCGGACGGACCAGCAAGATCGGTATCTGCCTCGTGGAACGCGAGAAGTCGGATAGGCGAGTCGAGTACTAGAATGCTCCCGTCCGTGCGCAGCCAACCCTGCCACACGGTGCCCGGTTCCACCGGGAGTCGTTCCTCGGCCCCTTCCGGGGTACGATACGTCAGCGTCCCGCGGGCGCCACCCGCCCACTCCAGATCCAGTTGGTATTCGCGAGTCCCGGTGGGCCCTCGATGAGCTGCAACCCGCACCTCGCCGCGACGCTCAAGAGGGGCGGGGCCAGGAGCCTCCACGTAGGCCAGCCAGCCGGATGGTTCGAACGGTGGGTCGCACACGAGCGGCACGTCGTAGCCCCACGCATCGTCCGCGGGTTCCTCGATTTCGTCACCGAGTTCCACCACGTCATCGACCAGCGCATCCCCGGCCTCGGCGGCGCCATCTTCGCTGGCGTCATCGTGGGGCGTGTCCAAGCCGACGTCGACTCCTTCGGTGTCAGCATCAGCTTCTCGCCCCGAGTCCACGGGCAACACGTCGATCACATCGTCCTCGACGGTGTCCCCGCCCAGTTGGACCGTGCTCTCGTAGCACGCGGGTACGACCAGCGCGGCGGCCACCATGGCAGCCGACTGCGCGAGTCGAAGGACGGTTCGCCGAGGCATGCGCCTACTCCCCAGTCTCCATGGTGCCATGGATGTCTCCGAACGGCTCGCTGTCGTCCGTCACCTCGTCGGCGCCGCCCGTCGACTCCCCGGCGAAACTGTAGACCTCGTAGACACCGACGGCGTAGAACTCGATGTTGTTAGCCGTGCTGCTCCGCCGGACCTGGACAATCGCGTAGTAGAAGTACTGGTCAGTATCGGCGGTGAAGTAGCAGTCGTCCGTCGTTTCCGTCTTGCTGGCGCTGTTCGTCGAGTACGCATCACATCGTCCGGCCGTCGTGTCCGCGACCGTCGTCGAGCCGCCGGAGCGGTCGAACTTGTAGATCACGGCGTGTACCCAGTTGTCGGCGGTGGAGGTGTTGTCGTACGCCCAGAACCCCATCCGGTCGTAGCCGATTCCGTTGGTCAGATGCAGCGCGCAGAAGAGCGTCACGGTCACAGCGACGTCAGTATCCTGCTCGACCCACTGCTGGCTCCCGCTGTAGTCCACGTCGATCGGGTCGATCGTGCTCTCCTCCACCCACGGCACGCACGCGGGGGCCACGACTCCGTCCCCGACGAGCACCTGCGCGGCCCCGGTCCCCTCCATCGCGACGAGCCCGAACATCACGCTCACGATCAGAACCGAAACACGCATCGTCAACCTCCGTCAATCTTCTTCCGGCTTAGCCGACAGACTGTGGCGGGCGGGATCTCCTTGCCCACGTCATCCCATGCCGTCGGCGCCATGTCAGTCCGGATCGAACGCTGCACCAGTGCTTCGAGTTCGGAGGGGAGGCCCACGACATCGCAAGATCGGGCCACGGTGACCGGACGATTCGTCGCCGCCCGCCGCGCCGCCTCGGCGCTGCGGGAGGCAGCCCGGGCTTGCTGTGCGGTCACGTTGGACCACCCCCACCAGTCGTCTGGCGCGGCGGTGCACCCGGTCGGCTGGCGAACCTACCGACGAAGACAGGCGGCACGTCTCCTGACCGGGCGTCATCACCGTGGCGTCCTGTTCCCGCTCGGTCCGGCACATTTCATCCGCCTGCTGTTCGCCGGAAGTCGGGCCGCATGATTTCGCATGGCTGGTCTGGATCTGGCCCGTTTCACCGGCCCGGAATTCGGCGAAGATCGAAGATAAGTTCGTGGTGTAGCGGAGAGCGGATAAGAGAAGAGCCTCACGCGTTCGGGGTGGCGACACGGTCTAGCCAACCTCCCACCCCGTCGCGCCGGAGGCTCTGTATGGATGCACCGCCTGCGCCGAAGAATCGCAAGCATCCTGATCGACCCGATCCGTGCCGCCGCTGCGGGACACCCGCGTCCTGGGACGGCGGCCGCGAGGTGGCGCAGGTGGTGGTCGGCGCCGACGGCCGAGGACGGTGTCACGGCGGCCTTGCGGGCCGCGTCGGCCCGCCTCCACCACGACGTCGCCGGCACCGAGCGCCGCTTCGGCCTGAGCACGCTCTGGTCCTGGCTGGCCCAGTACCGTCGAGGCGGTCTGCTGGCCCTGCGCCCGGCGCCCCGCAAGGACCGCGGCACCGTGCGCGCCATCCCGGCCGACATCCTCGATGCAGCTGCCGGCCTGCGGCGCGAGCAGACGGACCGCGCGACCAAGACGATCATCGACATCCTCGTTCGCACCAAGCGGATCAGGCGGCAGGACATCGCCCGCTCGACCCTCGAGCGGTACCTCGATCACGTCGGTCTCTCCCGTCGCGCCTTGCTCACGGTCGGCCGCAAGACCTTCTGCCGTATCGAAACCGCGGCGCGGTTCGAGTTGGTCGTCGGCGACTTCCACCACGGACCCTGGGTCTGCGTCGGTGCGCACGACGAGGAACGCCGCGCGCTGTACGGCGGCTTCATCGACCACTTCAGCCGCTACGTCCCCGAGGGCCGCTACTACCTGCACGAGGACTACGTCGCCCTGCGCTTCGGCTTTCGCCGGCTCATCGCCCTGCACGGTCTGCCGGTCAGCCTGTACGTCGACGGCGGCCCGGCCTACCAGACGAATCGGTTCCGTGCAGCCTGCGGCGCACTCGGCATCCGCCTGCCGCGCAGCAAGCCCCACCAGGCCGAGGCCCGCGGGCTCATCGAGCGCTTCAACAGGACGCTCAAGGAGCAGTTCGAGGCCGAGGTCCGCGCCGACAGCGGCTGCGGCAAGTCCACCGCGCCGTCCCTCTTCGCTTGCTCGCTGGATGCCGCCTGTCACCAGATCATCACCGTCTCCCTGACCACCCTCGGCCCCTTCGGCCTGCTCGCATCGATCAGCGTCGCCCTCGGCCTGCGTCCGCGACGCTTCAAGGGCGAAACCGCCGCGGCGCTCGTCGGGCCTCTGCGCTCCATCCCCAAGCGCACGGTCCTGCTCATCGATGAAGCGCATTTCTTGCCCGACGCCTCCCTCGAAGACCTGCGCCTGCTCACCGCCGACGACTTCGATCGCAAGAGCCCCTTCGCTCTGGTCCTCGCCGGTCAGCCGTTGCTGCGCGATCGGCTCGCCGAGCCCGCGCACTGGGCCCTATCCCAGCGCGTCGGCGTCCGCATCCGCCTGCGCCCGCTCACCGAGGCCGAGGTCGCCGCGTTCCTCGACCGACATCTGAAGGCCGCGGGCGCCAAGAAGCCCGTCTTCGACCCTGCCGCCGTCGCTGCCGTCTTCCAGCACTCCCGAGGCATCCCCGCCTGGTCCAAAACATCGCCGTCGGCGCCGCGCTCGCTGCGATGGCCGCCGGCGCCAAGACCATCGACCAGGCCACGGTCCAGCAGGCCGTCGTCGACATGGAGGATCTGTGAGTCGCGGCCGGCCCGACTTCGATCGCACGCCGCTGCGGCCCGACCGCGTCCGGAAGATCGACGGCTCCTTCGCCTTCCTGCCGCATCGCTTCCTGCGCGACGGCTTCTGGGCCTCGCTCGACCACCGCGAGATGCTGCTCTACATCCTGCTCGTGCTGGTCGCCGATCGCCAGGGCATGAGCTTCTACTTCGACGACCGCTTGGCTGCGATCCTGCGCCTCGTGCTCGACGACTTCCTTGCCGCGCGTGACGGCCTCCTGCGCAAAGGCCTCCTCGCCTACGACCCCGCCGGACCGCGATACCAACTCCTGGCCCTGCCGCAACGTCCCGCTCTCGCGGCCGCACACCCGCCCGCCCCTCGCACCCCTCCCCCCGCCGTCGCGCACCCCGCTCCGATCGGCAACCTCATCCGCGACTGGCTCGCAGCACACGCCGACGACGACCCTTATCGCTGAACGCCGGGGCAACACGCCTGCCACCGCTGCATCGCGCCGTCACACCGTACTCTTGACGAACGTGGGCCAACGACTCCAATCAAGCGCGGGCGCTAACAGCATGATCCGCTCCGCCGTGACCGGCAACGCGGACCTCCAGCGTCCATGGGCGGCGTGCTGATCGAAGCCGGCCGGCCACGCCGACGACTCGAACCGACGCCCGCCGCCCCCCGACGGATGACGACAGGGTGGTCCACAGTCCGCGTCGCCTGGGTCCCCGGTCTCTCCTTGTGTCTCCGCGATCGATTTCGGAACACGATACTGAACATCGGTCTAGTTCTTGCGTTTCTTCTCCTACTCCCCGGGCGCCGTCGCCCCCGTTCCCCGAGAAACGAGTCAGGTCGGCGGCACGACGGCCTGGGTCCGCGTCCGCGTGGCCTGGGTCCGGACGGAATCCACCTGGGTCCCGGCCCGCGTAGCCCGGGTCCGCATTCGAATGATGTGGGTCGCCGCAGACGTTGCCCGGGCTGTCGCTCGTGCTGCCCTAGGCCGTGCCCGGCTTGCCGACCCGTCGGGTTCCGGTCATGCTGGCTTCCCGGAGGAGGATCGCCATGAGGTGGATCGTGAGGCTGCTGGTCGCGCTGGCGCTGGCCGGGTGCGGTTCGGGAACGACGTTGGCGGCCGACGACGGCGGCGGCGAGGCGTCGGACGTCGTGGACATGGCAGACGCGCCGGGCGACGTGGAGCCCGACGTTCCCGCCGACGTGCCGGCGGATGTCCCGGCGGACGTGCCGGCGGACGTGCCGGCGGACGTCGTCGAGGACGGCGACGCTCCGGAAGAGACGGACGGGGCGAGCTGCCCGACCTGGCGTCTGGTGGACGTGACGCCCGAGGAGGTGACGTCCGGCGAATCGATCGCGCCGTGGGTCGGCCGGACGATCCGGTTGCGGGTGAGCCACATCCTCGACTGCCAGCAGCGCCGGGCGATGCCCGAGGTGACGGTGCAGGAGGAGGCCCGGCGGGTCCTGATCCGCCCGCGGATCTGGGACACGCGCCGCGATTGCATGGGCCCCGCGGTGCTGCTCACCCGCTGGATCCCGGTCTCGTTTCCGTCGGCCGGGACGTGGACCGTCGAATCGCCGCCGGGGACGGTCGCCCTGACCGTCGAGGTCGGCCCGCGGCCGGCGACGGGGTGCGACACGGGGAGCCGCCCGTGCGACGAGGATTGCGACTGCGGGACGGGGCAGGCGTGCCTGAGCGGCTGGGGTCTCGGCGGCCCGTTCACCGCCTGCGCCGCCCCGTGCGAGGAGGACCTCGACTGCCGCGGCGGCGGGTCGTGCATCGATATCGACGACGGGTTCGACCGGACCTGCGACGACGCCGTTCCGCAGTGCGGCACCGCCGGCCGGGAGTGCCCGTTCGGCTTCGCCTGCGACGGCGGGACCTGCCGGCCGGACTACACGCTCAACACGTCGGCGCGCGCGCCGTGCGCCTGCGCCGTCGATTGCACGCCGCCGCTGATCTGTGCCGAGCCGACGGTGGCCGGCGGGACGCGGCGCTGCGAGTTCGGCTGCCCCACCGGCGGCGCCTGGTGCCCCGGCGCCCACGTCTGCGGCGCCGCCGCCGACGACCTGTCCGGGCTGGCCGCCACCGACTCGGTCTGCGGCTGGCTCGGAGACTGACGCGCCCGCGCCGCGCCGGCGGCCTGGTCGGGCGGCGTCAGCGGGTCGAACGATCGACGATCCGGAGCGACTTGGCGACCTCGCGCAGCTCGTCGCGCAGCCCGGGGTCGCCGGCCGTGATGAACGCATGCAGGAAGTGCGGGAAACCCATCTCGTCGGGCAGCGGGCGCAACGCCTCGAGGTGGTACTCGGCGGGGTCGCCCTCGTGCTCCGGGATGAACCAGGCCAGCCAGTCGACCTCCTCGCCCAGCAGCGGGGCCTTGCTGCGGTCGACCGAGCCGCCCCAGGTTCCGGGCGGGGCCTGCGGGTTGTCGCCGAGGTAGAACCCGAGGCTTGCTCCCGGCTCGCCGAGCGGCACGACCGGCTCGATGCGGTGCACGGCGAAATCGGGCCCGGGCTGCGGGGTGAGGACGTAGTCGGCGGGCAGCCGGACCTCCAGCTCCTTGGTCTGCGAGAAGGCGTCCAGCCGCCGGGCGCCGTCTTGCGCAGCTCGAACCAGCGCAGCGCGGCGT
>CAZMRP010000298.1:0-6593 GCA_964568275.1 uncultured Myxococcales bacterium | reverse complement strand
CCGCCCCCTGCGCTTCCGAACCCAACTTCACTGACCCCCCAGGACGGAACTCTGGCGCTCACCGAAGCCGGAACAGGCGCGGCGACCGGCGCGGCGCCGAACGCCACCGGCGACCCCGCGCCAGCGTCCGTCGGCGACCCGGCGGCGGCGACCGACGCGGCACCGGAAACCGCCGGCGGCACCGGAACGACGCCCGGCGCCGGAACGTGGGTCACGGTCCGCGCCACGACCGGCAACCGGTCGGCACCGGCATCCACCCGGAAACCCAGCGCCACGAGCTGCGGTCCGTCGTTCGACGCGTACATCCGCAGCTCCCAGTCGCCCTGCTCCTGCGGAGCGGCCAACGTCACTCGACCCGATCGCTCGGCCCCGAGGTACGACCACTCCCGGCCCTGGTAGTCCGCCTCGGCTCCGGAGCCCGGCGGCGAGCCCGCCGGCACGATCCCGACCCACGCCGTGCCCTCGCCGGCGCCCGGACCGGCCGCAAACTCGATCGTCATCGGCTCGCCCGGAGCGAACGCCGTCCGATCGGTCCGCAGCGACGATCCCTCCCCGACCAACGAGCCGTCGCCGGCCTCGCCGACGCGGGTGCTCAGCACGGCCAGGGCCCGCTCCGTCTCGTCGCCCCAGGCCTCGACGCCATAGGACTCGCCGTACATGCTCCAGGCGTAGCCGGCCGTCAGGGCGAACGACCACTCGTAGCCGTCTCCTTCGTAGCGAGAGTCCGACCGGCCCCGCCAGGCTCCGTAGGCCGGATACGCCGGAAACAGCTCGAGGTGCACGTCGACGGTGTTGTCGTAGCGCATGCCGACCCGGAACCCCCAAGCGCGCTCGTCGGTGTATTCCAGCAGGTCCACGAGCAGCGACGCGTCGACGTCCAGCTCGCAGCCTTCGAAACCGGAGGCGTCATCGATCATGGCGCACACGCGCACACCGGGAGCCAGCCGGCCGAAGCTGTAGAAGGCGTCGCCGTCGGTCGTCGTGGCCGAGCCGTTCCAGGCCACGACGGTCGAGCTGCTCGTCGCGATCCGGTAGCCGCCGTAGCCGTCGAACTGGAGCATCACCCGTGGGACCAGATCCGGAAGCCCCAGCCGGATCGAACCGCCCCCGTACGCGCTGAGCGCCGCGGTGGTCATCTCGCCCGTCCCCATGCCGCCCCCGCAGAAGCCGAGGAACGTGATGCCGAAGGCGAGGTGCCGGCTGTAGTAGGGGAAGATCCGCATCTCCATGAGGCCCCCGAGCCCGAGGCCGTAGTCGTCGAACGGAATCCCGCCGCCCGTCGGAAGGGACTGGAACGAGACGAAGGGCAGGGTCAAAACGGCCGCGCCGATGTCCGCCGCGAAGTGCCACGAGGGCCCCTTGTAGTGCGCGAGCGAGTCGGCGACGGAGAACCCGCCGGCCAGCGCCATCGTCGCCGCGAGCTGCGCGTGCGACGCGGCCATGCCGGCGGCGGCCTGGGAATGGTAGGCCTGCCGCTGGGCGATGTGGTCCGGCGACCACTGGGTCGACGGCGTGGACGAGCCGGCCGAACCCGACGTTCCCTCGCCGCCGGGAAAGGTCTCGCGGCCGTCGCCGACGCCGGAGCCGTCGCCCCAGCCGCCGGCGGTGCCCGAGTCGCCCGAACCGCCTCCCGAGCCCGAGCCGCCGGAGCCGGCATCGCCGCCCGACGGGCCGCCGGTGCCCTCGCCGCCGGGAAACGTCTGCCTGCCGTCGCCCGTCGGCGTGCCGTCGTCCCCTCCTCCTCCACCGCCGGACCCGCCGCCGCCGGCCGGGTCGCGGGCGACGCCGTGCGAACCCGTGTCGCCTCCGCTCCCGCCGCCGCCACCGTCGCCGGCACCGGTTGACGTGTCGCCGGGAGGCGCCGTGCCGCGGTTCGGGTCGTTCAGGCTCGCCACCGCCGCCGGATCGTCGGGTCCGTACCGCGCATCGACGGCGTCGTAGCAGGCTTCGACCTGGTCGAACGCCAGGCCCCCGCAGTACTGGTTGTACGAATTGCGCTTGAGCTGCTCGCACTCGGCATGGCTCAGGTCGGTGCGGCCCGCGCAGGGGTCGGGCAGGTCCGGGAGGCCGGTGAAACCACCGGCGGTAGCAGGACCTTGACGCGGGCCGCCGGCGGGCACCTCCTCCACCACGACATCCCACACCTCGACGGACCAGGCTTTTCCGTCCTGCGGCTCGTAGTACGGACACGTGTTCATCACCCGAGCCACGCTGCTGGAGGATTGCGGGCCGACCGTCGCAACCTCCAAGGGATGAAAGTAGCTCGAGCCGTCGCGGCAGTTGACACGCAGACGCCCGCCTCGCAACGCAACCGTCTTGTCGTAGAACCCGTTTCGGATGTGGATGGCCCACCATCCGGCATGACCGTAGTCCAGTTCGTGGCCCTGTCTGAGGCTGCAACCGCAGAGGACCAGCTCGAAGTGCGTATTCCACCCATAGAGCGTCGTGAATTCCCGACAACCGTCGGGGCACACGTTCTGTGCTCGCGCCGGCAATGGCCGCGCAACGACCGCGAACGCCACCACCGCAGCCACCGACCAGAACCGGAGGCGGGACGCCGCCACGCCCGGGAGGTTCAGCCAGGTCAGCCTGTCGTGCACCACGATGTCCTCCTTCGCAAGAAGGTCACCGGCACCGCGTGGTTCGCGGGGCGCCGAGGTTCCCAGCCTGCATCACACCCGAGCGCCCTGGAAGGTCCACAAATGCGGACATCCCGGCGGGTTCGGCCGGGAGGACCTTGGAGACGGCGACGCAAGGGAGGAGCGCGGCGGGAACAGCCGCCGAAATCGCCGACCGGACCGCGGGGACGGGATCGACGGACGCTCAGCCGGCTGCCACGAGCCCGGCGAACAGCTCGGCCCGGCTGCGCACCCCCAGCCGTCGGTACAACCGCTTCACGTACGTGCGAACGCTCTGGTAGCTCAGGCCCAGGGCCGCCGCGATCTGCTTCTCGCTCGCCCCCGCGCAGAGCTGCCGGGCGAGTTCGGCCATCCGCGGCGGCAGCCCGTCGAGCGAAAGTCGCGGCCCACCCCGCATGTTCAGCTGCACGTCCACCGCCGCCGCGACCCACGGCACCAGCGCGTCGAGCAGTCGGCGCGCGTCTTCGGGCAGCGGCGGCGCGAGGTCGACCTCCAACCGGCCCACCTCGCGCCCCGCCACCGCCAGCGGCAACGACAACCGCCGCGACGCCGTCCCGCGGCCCCGACCGCGCCGAGCCAGCGGCTCGGGTCCCGACCCGTTGCGCCGGACCCACACCACGTACGACCGGCAACACAGCCGATCCTCGAGCACCCCGCACAACGCCTCGGCCAGCGCCGGGACGCTCCCGGCCACCAGCAGTCGCTCGCCGATCGCGCGCGCGGCATCCCGATACAACTCGTCGCCGTACCCGATCTCGATCGCGTCGAGCAGTTCGGCGGCCGTCGCCTCGCCCGCGTCCGGCCGGCTCCGCAGCAGTTCCACCAGCGGCAGCAGCAGCCGGTCGGCGGCACGGCCCACTGCGGTCTCCCACGACGGCGGCGCCACCGAGTACAGGTGCCGCCGGCCCTGATGCACGGCCTCGACGACGGCGTCGGGACGACCCACCAGGCGCGGGTAGGCGCGGAACATCCCGAGCGACGCGTGGAAGAACCCGGACGAGTCCCGCCGCCCCTCGGGAATCCGGGCCTCGATCCGGATGCGGCCTTCCGACCCCGCCTCCACGCGCATCCCCAGCAGGTTGCGGTACACGTAGCGCGACACGCGCGCACCGAGCCCGTACAGCGCCTCGGACCCCACCACCAGCGAGGCCAGGATCCGCACCGGACGCAGGTCGGCGATGAACGACGCGGCCACGTCCTCCAACACCGCCGGCCCGCCCAGGGCGTCCTCGACGCGGTCGAGCAGCAGCGCGAAGTCGTCCCAGGAGCTGCGGCCGCGCGGCTCGGCGAAGACTTCGGCCTCGGTGAACGACAGCCCGACCAGCAGCGGGCGGACGTCGACTCCTCGCCGGCGGGCTGCCGTCACGAGGTCGCCCACGACCCGGTTCAGGACGACGCGATCCTCGGATGGGTTGGCCGATCCTTGGTGACCCACGCGCGCCTCAAGCCCCCCGAGATCGCAGGAGGATTCTCTGCCGGTGGCGGACGACGGTCAAGCCTCAAGACGTCCGGACGAGGTCCGGCCGCCGTCCGGGGGTCGTCCGTGCGGCGGCCGGCCGCGGGAACCTCGCACCGCGGCCGGTTCCCGTGGTGCGACCCGGCCCGTCGTCGTATCATCCTGTCGTGCGGCCGTCTGCATGCGGCCGCGGAGCGTGGGCGAGTTGATGACGTCGCACCGACCGATGGCGGTCTGCAGGGTCCTGCCGCTGCTGGCCCTCGCCGGCTGCGTGGTCGAGGGGCCGGGCGAGCCGGAGGTCGGCCGGACCCGCCTGCCGCTCGACGCCTACTGCACGATCCGGGTCCAGGGGATCGGCACGATCGACCTCGAGGAGAACTACCTCCCGCACGTCGTGCACTGCGAGAACGGCGGCGCCGACCTGGAATCGCTCAAGGCGCAGGCCGTCGCGGCCCGCACCTACGCCTACTACAAGATCGAGACCTCCGGCTCGGTGGCCGACGGCACCTCGGACCAGGTCTACTCCTGCGGCAGCCCGCCCGCGCCGATCCACTACGAGGCGGTGCGGGCCACGGCGGGCGAGGTGCTGATGTACCGCGGAGTGGTGATCGCCGGCTTCTTCGTCGCCGGCGCCAACCCGTCCAACCGTTCGACCTGCGTCGCCCGCACGGGCGATTCCGACCCGACGCGCACCGAGCGCTACGTGACGTACAACGAGGGGCTGACGGGGACGGCGGTGCACCAGACGAGCCTCGGCTGGATCAACCCGGCGAACTACCGCAACCGCGGCTGCCTGTCGCAGTGGGGCTCGCGCTGCCTCGACGAGCGGGGGACCGGCTATCGCAGCATCCTGCGCTTCTACTACGGCGCGGACATCGACCTCGTCACCGCGGTGGGCTCCTGCGTCGGCTGCACGCCGACCGCGGAGGTCTGCAACGGTCGCGACGACGACTGCGACACCGCGATCGACGAGGGGCTGACGCGGGACTGCGGCAGCGACGTCGGCGAGTGCCGCCGGGGCACCCAGACCTGCCGCGCCGGGTCGTGGGGCGGCTGCGTCGGCGAGGTCACGCCCGTCGCCGAGCGGTGCAACGACCGCGACGACGATTGCGACGGCGCCACCGACGAGGCGCTCGACCGGACCTGCGGCAGCGACGTCGGCGAATGCCGGTCCGGCACCCAGACCTGTCGCGCCGGGTCGTGGGGCGACTGCGTCGGCGAACTCCCGCCGACGCCCGAGACCTGCAACGACCTGGACGACGACTGCGACGGCGAGACCGACGACGAGCGGGTGTGCGAGGTGGAGGAGGTGCGGCAGCTGACGGCGGTCGGGGAGGCCGCGGCGTCGACCGACGTCGACGGCGACGGCCGGGCCGACGCCTGCGCCCGCGACGCGCACGCGTTCGCCTGCCACCTGGCGACGGGCCACGGGTTCGAGGTGCTGTTCCTGGGCCCGGCGCTGTCCGACGCCGCGGGCTGGGACGACCCGGCCTACGGCTCGACGATCCGGCTGGGGGACCTGGACGGCGACGGACGCGACGACCTGTGCGCGCGGTCCGCCGCGGGCGTGCAGTGCTGGCGCTCGAACGGCGGGGCGTTCGGCGAACGGCTCACCGGCCCGCCGCTGTCCGACGCCGCGGGCTGGAACGCGCCGGAGCGCTACCTGACCCTCCGGCTGGCGGACGTCGACGGCGACGGGCGCGCCGACCTGTGCGGCCGCGCCGCGGACGGGTTCGCCTGCTGGCCGTCGCAGGGCGACGGGTTCGGGGCGCCGCGGGAGCTGGCCGGGATGGCGGACGCCGCCGGCTGGGACGACGTGGTGCGCTACGGGACAATCCGGATGGGCGACGTGGACGGCGACGGGCGCGCCGACGTTTGCGGCCGGGCGACGGACGGGATGCTGTGCTGGCGGTCCGACGAGCGCGGCTTCGGCACGCAGCTCCTTGGACCGCCGTGGAGCGACGCCGCCGGGTGGGACCGCGTGGAGTACTGGAGCACCCTGCGCCTGGCCGACGTCGACGGCGACGGCCGAGCCGACCTGTGCGCCCGCACGGCGGTCGACTTCCGCTGCCACCTGTCGCGCGGCGACGGCTTCGGCGGGCCGGTCGTCGGGCCGGCGCTGTCGGACGCGGAGGGCTGGAACGCCCGGGAGCGCTACGCGACGCTGCGGCTGGCCGACGTCGACGGCGACGGACGGCGCGACGTCTGCGCCCGCGCCGCGGACGGCGTGGCGTGCTGGCTGTGGACGGGCACGGGGTTCGACCGCCGGGTGTTCGGCCCGGCGTTGACCGACGCGGACGGCTGGACGGCGGCGGGCCGCTACCGGACGCTGCGCTTCGCCGACGTGGACGGCGACGGGCGCGCCGACCTGTGCGCGCGGGAGGCGAACGGACTGCGCTGCTGGCTGGCCGGCGCCGCCGGCTTCACGACGCTGCGGCGCGGCCCGTTCTGGAGCGACGAGGCCGGCTGGGGAAGGCCGGCCTACGGCGACACAATCC
>CAZMRP010000297.1:0-6594 GCA_964568275.1 uncultured Myxococcales bacterium | reverse complement strand
TCGCGCCGCAGCGCGTCCTCGCTCCGCCCCGCCCCGTCCTCGGCCAGCACCAGCGCCCGGAACGGCAGGCCGAGCCCTCCCGCCAGCTCCGCGACGAACCGCAGCTCGTCGGCCGTCCCCGGCCGCGTCCGGTGGTCGACCGCCGCCACCGTCAGCGTCAGCTCCCGCTCGCCCGCCACGCCCGCCAGCAACCGCAGCAGCGCCACCGAGTCGCCGCCGCCGGAGCACGCCACCAGCACGCGCGCGCCCCGCGATACCAGCTCGTCGCGGTCCAACTCGGCCCGGAATCGTCCCGGAAGGTCCATCGCCGCAGCGCGCCGCAGCCGCCCGTCGCGGTCAGCGCGCGGCCGCCGGCAGCCCGAGCGTCTGGCGCAGCATCGCCTCGACGTCGTCCAGCGACTGCGCCGCCAGCACCGTGTCGGCGCGCCGGTCGTCCAGCTTGTCCCCCGCCAGGATCTGCGACCACCCGCCGCTCGGCACCAGCGCGATGATCGGCCGGTTGGTCTGCCAGGCGAAGGCGATCTCCGAAAGCGTCCCCGAGCCGCCGCCGATCGCCACCACCACGTCGGCCGAACGGACGATCACGGCGTTGCGGGCGAAGCCCATCCCGGTGGCCACCGCCACGTCGACCCACGGGTTGGCCTGCGCCGGGTCCTCGCCCGGCACGATCCCGACCGCCACCGGCCCCGGCGGCAGTCCCGCCTTGGCCTCCTGGAACCCGCGGCACGCCGCCCCCATCACCCCGGCCATCCCGCCGCAGACCAGGTTGCAGCCGAGACGCCGGACCAGCGCCCCGACCTGCGCCGCCAGCACCAGCACCTCCGCGTTGGGCGACGCCGAGCCGACGACTCCCACGTTCTTCCGCCGGTCAGGCGGACTCGAAGTCCTTACAGAAGACGACATGCTGACCCTCCCGCAACCCGTCCCAGTAGGCCCGCCGATGCTCCCAGTTCGGGAACCCGTGGGCGCACGTGCCGTCCTCCGGCACGACGTACACGCAATCCTCGCAGCACCCGCGCAGCTCGAAGCGCCGCCGCTCCTCGTCGAACTGCGGGTTCCACATGCCGCGCATCGACCCGCCCTTCCCCCGACGAGCCCCGGACGGTACACCCGCCCCACGGTCGAGTCCATCCCCCCCGCGCTCCACGGTCCGTGGCACTCGTGCTGGTCCGCCCCATGTGCAGTCAGGGACGTCCGGTCGCGACGCCCCGCCGCCCGACCGCCCGTCGACTTGACGGGCAGCGCCCGCGGAGCGACAACGCGGCGGGGGTCGGAGGTGGTGCCGATGTATCGGACGCGGAAGGTGCTGCGACGACAGCTGCACGTGAGCTACCCGGCGGAGGGCGCGCCCATCGTCCTCCGCACCGAGCTCGACTGGGACCACGACCTGGAGCCCGCCTCGGTCTCCGACGACGGCACCTGCTTCACCTTCGCGCTCGAGGCCGCCCGGCCGTTCCTCCGCTTCAAGCCCTGCCTGCGCCGGGGCGCCGAGCTCCATTGGGCGGTCGGCGCCGACATGCTCGTCGTGATGACCCACGAGGGCGGTCGCGACGTCTACCCCGGCTTCTTCACCTCCGCCTCGGGCAGCTTCGCGCCGCTGCTCGAGATCGACTCGGCCATCCTCGGCCGCAGCCACCGGGTGCGCGTCTACCTGCCGGCGGGCTACGACGAGAACCCGCTGCAACGCCACCCCGTGCTCTACATGCAGGACGGCCGGAACCTGTTCTTCCCCGACGAGTCCTTCAGCGGCCGCGAATGGCAGGTCGACGAGTCGCTGGCGCTCCTCGACGGCATGAACGCCCTCGACGAGCTCGTGGTCGTCGGCATCCACTCGGGCGATCGCTCGCTCGACTACACCCAGCCCGGCTACGAGCCGTACGGACGGTCGCTGGTCGAGGAGCTCAAGCCCGAGATCGACCGCCGGTTCCGCCTGCGCCCCGGACGCGACTACACCGGCGTCATGGGCTCCTCGCTCGGCGGCGTCGTGTCGTTCTTCCTGGCCTGGCAGTGGCCCGAGGTGTTCGGCCATGCCGCGTGCCTCTCGAGCACCTTCTCGCACCGGGACGACCTGGTCGAACGCGTCCTGTCCGAGCCGCGGCGCCCCTGCAAGTTCTACCTCGACAGCGGCTGGCCGGGCGACAACTTCGAGACCACCCTGGCCATGGCGCTCGCCCTGAGCCGCGCGGGCTACGAGTACGGCCGCGACTTCCTGCACCTCGCCTTCCCGCTCGCCGGACACGACGAGGGCGCGTGGGCCGAGCGGCTGCACGTGCCGCTGCAGCTGTTCTACGGGCGGCTCGGCACCGCCGCCCGGCGCGACACGCTCCTGCCGGGCCGTCCCCCGCCGTCCGTCCTCGGCTCCTGACCTCCGGCCCCTGTCCCCCGTCCCCCTCTTTTCCCTTGCCTCCCGGATCGCCACGGATATACTCCGCCTCCGGCCGTGGGGCTGTAGCTCAGCTGGGAGAGCGCTAGAATCGCACTCTAGAGGTCGGGAGTTCGATCCTCCTCAGCTCCACCAAGGAAGACGAGACGTTGCACGAATCGGACGACGCCGCCGCGATCGGCGGTGTAACCATAGTGTAACCGAGCCGGGAGCGGGACCGTGCGGGGAAGCGGCCGCGCCCGCGGTCATGGACCTGCGGTAGCACCACGAGCGCGGCCCCCTACCCCGTTCACCGGACGACCTGGAGCGGCACCACAGCCGGCGCGACCGCCTTGCCGCCGATCCGGCCCATCGCCTTCTTCATCCGCTCGATGGTCGTGTGGCTGTACTCGTTCGTCGTCCGGAGGTCGGCGTGCCCGAGGATGTCGCGGACGGAGATGGGGTCGGCGCCGCCGTTGAGGAGGTTGCTGGCCAGCGAGTGCCTCAGGTCGTGCGGCCGGACGTGGCCGAGCCCGGCCCGCGTTGCCGCCGCCTGGAACGCCCGCCGGTGCTCATGCTTGCCGAAGACCAGGTCGGTCGGTTCGCCGGCCGGCAGGCCCCGGAGCGCGTTGAGGGCCCGGTCGTGTAGCGGGACGACACGAGCCTTCCGACCCTTCGGCGTCCAGTTCTCCTTCGGGCGGACGTGCAGCACGCCGGCGTCCAGGTCGATGTCCTCCCACCGAAGCGACCACAGCTCGCCGCGCCGAAGGCCCGCATAGGCGGCGACGACGTAGAAGGCGAGCACCCGCTCCGGCAGCGTGGCCAACAGCTTCTCGACCTGCTCCTCCGTCAGCAGGCGCCAGATGCGCCGAGGCACGGCACGCACCATCTTGATGCGGGGGACCTGGGCGATCGCTCCGACGTCCTCGCAGTAGGCAAGCATCCTGCGGATGGCGACGAGTTCCTTGTTCACGGTCTGCGGCTTGACGCCCTTCGCCAGGCGATGGCGGGCGTAGCCGGCAACCGCGTCGGCCGTGAGGTCGGTGATGGGCACTTCGCCGAAGTAGGGCCCGAGGTAGTTGCGGCAGTAGTCGCCCAGCTTCTCGAGGTAGCTCGGAGCCACGTAGCTGGCGACGTGCGTCGTCCACCGCTCGATCATGTCGAAGAGGGAGGCGCCGCGTTCGACGGGCGTACCGGCCGCGGCCTTTCGTTCCTCCCGGTGCAGGTACGCCTCAGCTCCGCGGCGGTCACGACACCGAGTGGACGCCCTTCGCTCGCGGCCCTGGGCGTCGATCCACTTCGCCCAGTAGTACGGCGACGGGCGCTTGCCCTTGCGCTGGTACACGCACCCCATGGCACAGAACCTCCTGTCTCGATGGCACCGAGGTAGTCGGTGATGTGGTTGTCGGAGAACAGCACCTTGCGGCCGTCGCGGAAGCAGCGGAGCTTGCCGCCGGCGATCCTCCGCAGGATCGTGTCGGTGCTGCAGCGGAGAATCCGGGCCGCCTCGGCCAACGTGTAGAGCCGCGGGCCGACGAAGCCGACAACGCCGGCGTCGCCTCGCTCCTCACGTTCGTCGGTCGTCGGCATCGCCGACGGAGCCGTGGCGACGCCATCGGTGGGGTTCCGCGATGTCACGCGAAACCTCCTCCGACTCCGCCATCGATCTTATGGCGTCGTGGACACAGGAAACGGCAGAGGTCAGTGCCGGGGCGTCGGATCCCGCACGAGCGGGCGGCGCGACCGCGCCAGGTGCCGCAGCACGATCGACTGCCGGCGCCGGTCCCGATCCGCCTCAACCGCTACACCTCCACCGTCCGCGCCGCGGCGAGCGGCGAACGGCTCCGCGGCAGGCCGAGTGGTGTATTGTCCGACTGTCCGACCGCGTCCGACCGGTACACATGTCTGGTGGCAACTCTCGGAGAGCATGGCGTAATCATGCTCGGCCGACCGTCGCGTCCCTGGAAGGGGCACTCGTCACGGCGGCGCAGACCTACGGTGGCCTCTGATGCACTCTCCACCCCCAGTCGGACAGGTCGGACGACGACTTTCCGCGGTCCTTCCGTGGCGATACGTCCGACCAACATGGTCAGTCGGACGCAGTCGGACGGTCGGCCGTGCATCAGTTGACCGCTCCCGGCCCGGCCACCGGGGCCGCGGTGGTCGCGCCGGCGGTGCTCCCCGCGGTGGCCGCGGTCACCATCTTCCACTTCGAGGCCGCCGAGCCCCGCTGGGCCGAGGTCAACTCGACGAGCCCGACGCGCTCCATCTCCTTCAAGATGCGACGGGCGGCGTCGTCCACGTACCCGAGCACCTTGCCCGCCTCGCTGGGTGTGAACTCACGGCTGTTGAACGCCTCTCGAAGGGCGACGCCTGCCACCCGCAGCCTGGGCGAGATGTCCTCCCGCAGGACCTGGCCCAGGCGGAGGGCTGCCTGGACGTCGTCGTTCGTGGCGATGACCCGACCCTCATCGTCCGTGGGCCGCTGGCGCTGGTGCAGCAGCGCGTGCGCCTCGATCAGGGCGAGCAGCTTGGCGAAGTCCCGTCGGGCTCGGACCCGGTTCTTGGGGAATGACTCCACCAACCCGACGGCCTGCGGAATCACCACGGATCGCGCCTCGATCATCCCGAGGGCGATCCGCCACACGTCACGCTCCCGATCTGCGACCTCCCGGTCTTCCTTCGGGTCGGGCTCCGCCGCCCTTCCGGCCATCGCCTCGAGGATGCGCTCGGTCTGCTGCGGGCTTTCGTCGATGTTGACCTCGATGATCCTGGTCTCGTTCTCGTCGTGGAGCAGCGCCCGCGTGGTGGTGAGGATGAACGCCGCCGGTCCCTCGACGACGTGTTCCCGGGTTTCGATCCGCGATCCGTTGCCGTCCTCGACCTTCTCGGCGACCAGCGTAGTGATCCGGCCTTCCGACATCACGAGCCGCAGCGGGTACTCGGCTGCCGCGGCGCCGGCCTGCTCGACGATCACGACGACCTTGTTCTTGAGGCCGCCCGTCAGGTAGTTCAGCGCCCGCTGCGTCATGTCGGATACGATGAGGACGTCACCGGTCGGGAGCAGCACGACCACGGCGTACACGAGGTAGTTCTTCCCGGCGCTCGAGGCCGCCTTGACCACGATGTGGACCGGCTTCTCCATCTTCCTCGACACGCAGCAGAGGAGGACGGCGAGGGCTGCATCTCGCTCGCCGACGAGGCCCCGGCTCTCCAAGGTCTGGTGAAAGCGGACCACGAGCTTGGGGTCCTTCAGCAGCGCGTCGGCCTCCGCGACCAGCTCGGGCGGTGGGTCGTCCGCACCGGGTGCTTCCTCCGGATGCTTCGAGGACGATTTCGCCATCGCGTGTCGAAATGCCTCCACCGCATCGGTCACAGCCTTCCGGGAGATGCCGGCAGGCTTCTTCAGCTTCTGCGCCACGACGTCCAGGACGGCAGGCCCGCCGGCACGGACGGCGGCGGCGAAACTCAGGTCTCGCAGAAGGCTGACGGCCGCCGGTCCGGGGTCTGCGGCGTCCGCGGTCGCGCCGGCACGGACAACTGGGTCGGCGGGCAAGGCGTCGTCCAGCAGGACCTGGAACGCCGTCGCCGGGTCCTTCTGCTTCACGAGGTAGTCGTCGATCCCGACCTTCATGATCGTCGGCCTCCTACTCGCTGCACCGGGACGGAATCCGGATGAGCCGCACGTCGGCTCCCTCGTCGAGGAGGGCGCGGGCGAGTCTGGCCTCGGCGTCGATCACCGGCGGGTTGTCGGAGGTGTCGCCGCCATCGAAACAGATGTAGATGACCCGCCCAACGATCGGGATACCATCCAGATCCGGATGCAGGCGGCGCAGGCTCGTCTTCTTCCGGAGGGTGACGTCGTGCCAGACGCTGACGCCTTGCGCCGAGACCGGCGCCAGTTCGACCTTCGTCTGGACGATCGACAGGACCTTCTTCACGCCTTCGACCAGCAGCAACGGTGTCTTCACGTCGTCGTACCGGTTCTGCGGGACGAGGGCCGCCGGAGGGAAGTAGAGCCGAGCCGGCTGGCCGACACCCCACTCGTACTTCGGAGCCTTGCCGTCGGTGCGGATGTGAGGGTGATCGGGGCGCAAGATCGTCACGTTGATGCTGCCCGAGCGGTCGTAGTTCGGGATCGCGATTGCCGGCGCCGGGCCGTTCGAGCCCGACCAGTTCAGACTACATGGAACGGCCCGTCACAGCCGTGATACGCGGGTTCGTCGCGGGAG
>CAZMRP010000296.1:0-6604 GCA_964568275.1 uncultured Myxococcales bacterium | reverse complement strand
ACCGCCGTCGTCACCGCCGTCGTCACCGCCGTCGTCACCGCCGTCGTCACCGCCGTCGTCACCGCCGGCCGAACCGACCCGGACGAGCGCGATCTCGACCCGCGTCGTCGCTCCGGGGGAGGCGGGCACCATCGTGACCGCCTCGTCGAAGCCCTCCTTGCGCACGCGGATCTCGAGCACCCCGGGCAGAACCGGCACGGACGCCGCGAGCGGCGTCGTTCCGACCGGCCGCCCGCCGATCGACACGCTCGCGCCCACCTGGTCGACGACGATCTCGACGAACGTCAGCTCCCGTTCCAGGTCGCGGACCAGCGCCGAGACCTGCTGCCGCCGCTCGTCATCGACGTCCTCGCCGCCCACCTCGAGGTACCGGCGGAACGTGTCGAGCGCGCCGGGCTTGTCGCCCAGTTCCTGCTGCAGCGCGCCGATGTTGAACAGCACGACCGAACGCGGGTTGCGGTCGTAGGAGGCGCGGAACTTCTCGATCGCTCCGGGCAGGTCGCCCTGCTCGACCAGCGCGACCCCCTCCTGGAACAGCTCCCGCGCCGCCCGGCGGTCGTCGGCCGAGACCTCGCCGGCCGCCGCCGCCTTGGCCGGAACGGCGGCCAGGCCGGCCGCCAGCCACAGGCCCGCCGCCGTGATGCTCCCCCACCGGTTCGCAACCCTCCGCATCGCAGGCGTAGCATGGCCGTCCGGACCCCGCGGCGTCAAGTGCATGGGCCGTCCCGAACCGCGCCGTCCGGCGCGTCTCTCGTCGTCGTAGTTGACGATGATCCCCACGCCCCCGGCGTCGCGCCGGGTGGAGGTGCCGGCGTCGCGGGCGGCGGTGGTCCCGGCGTCGCGCCGGGTGGAGGTGCCGGCGTCGCGGGCGGCGGTGGTGCCGGTGTCGCGCCGGACGGTGGTCCCGGCATCACGCGACGTCGAGACCGGCTCCAACTCCACGAGGAAGAACACGTCGTCGTTCGGCACCAGCGTTCCCTCGAACAGCCGGAAACCGCGCGCCCGCACCCGGACCTGCACCTCCGCCTCCGACCGGTCGAGCTCGACGAGGCCGTCGACGGCCTTCACGCCGTCGACCGTCGCCGTCGCCCCCTCCGGCAGCCCCTCGAGCGTGATCTTCACCCGGGCCGGGGCGGAGTCCGGCGCCGCAGCGTCCTCCGCTCCGGCGTCCTTCTCGGCAACGGCCGCGTCGTCCGGCGTCGCCCCGGACGCCTCGTCGCGGGCCGCTGCCGCGTCGTCCGCCCCGCCGGGGGCGCGGCCGGCGTCCGGGTCGTGCTTCGCCGCCCCACCGACGGCATCCGCCTCGTCCCCCGGGACCGCCGTAGACTCCGCCGTCGGTCCCTCGGCGGCGGCCCGGAACTCCTTCCCTCCGTCCCCGTCCCGGTCGCCGCGGAACAGGAGCGCCAGCGCGACCGACAGGATGCCGGCGAGGAGCAGGCCGCCGGCGATGCCGAGGACGGCCCGCGGGTTCCGCGCCGCCCAGCTTCGGGTCCCGGATGGGCTGCCGCCGCCCCGCGAGCGGCTCTCGTCCTGGGCCAGCCAGTTGTTGACCGAGGGCATCACGAGGTGCGCCGCCGGGCCGGGGGTGGGCGAGCCCGAGTCGCCCATGGCCGCCGCCAACTGCGCGCGGCCCCGGGCGCTCGACGACCCCGACGGCACCTCGACCCGCGTCGTCGACGGCATCGACAACCCCTCGGGCGGCGCCTCCGGCAACGGCGGCGGCGCGGGCTCCGGCTTGTGGGCGTGCCCCAGCTTGGGCGTCAGCCGCAACAGCTCCTCGACCTTGAGCAGGTCCCGCTGCATCTGCTCGGCCGACTGGTAGCGCTCGTGCGGCCGCTTGCGGATCGCCAGCGAGATCACCTGGTCGACCGGCGTCGGGAGCGACGGCTTGTGGGTTCGCGCCGAGATGTACGGTCGGCCCTCCTCGTGCCGCTGCGAGTACCGCTCGACCCACATCAGCTCCGTCTTCAACTCGCGGTACGGGAACCGCCCGACCAGCGCCCGGTACATGATCATCCCGCAGGCGAAGATGTCGGCGCGGGCGTCGAGGTCCTTGCCCATGAACATCTCGGGGGCGGCGTAGGCGGCGCGGCCGAGGACCGCGCCGTTCTGCGTCACGCCGCCCTGCGAGTCGCTCGCGCTGGAGGCCGCCTCGCCCTTGGCCAGGCCGAAGTCGACGATCTTCGCCGAGGGATAGAGCGGGTCGGTACCGGAGAGGAACACGTTGGCCGGGCTGAGGTCGCGGTGGATCACGCCCAGCCGGTGCACCGCGTCGAGCCCCTCGAGCACCTGCAGCATGATGCGGATCACGAGATCGAGCGACATGCCCTGCGGGCGCATCAGCGCCTGCTGCATCGACTCGCCGGTCAGGTACTCCATCACGATGTAGGCGTGACCGGCCGCCCCGCGCGGCGGGAGGTTCCAGTCCCAGACCGACACGACGTGGGGATGCCGGATCCCGCGCAGCGCGTTGATCTCCCGCTCGAAACGCGCGTAGTAGGTCTCGTCCGAAACCAGGTAGTCGTGGATGAACTTGATCGCGTAGCGCTCGTGCGTCGAGACCTTCTCCGCGAGAAACACCTTGCCCATCGCCCCGCCGCCGAGCGGCCGGACGATACGGTACTTCTCATCGATGATCGTCCCGTCGCGGATCATCGTTCATCCGCCGGTGCACACACCGGCACACCCATGATACGCGCATCGCCGCGGATCGGACAAGGGTCGCGACCGCTGCGGTTCTAGAACAGCGCGGGGGCGCAGAACGGGGCGGGGACCAGACCGCCGGGGATCGAGGCCGGGTCGAGGCACTGGTAGCCCTCGGTCTCGCGGCACTCGTCGGGAACCCCGGGCGTGCAGCTCCGGACGCAGCCGTTCCAGCCGACGAGCGGGATCGACAGGCAGAGGGCGCCCTCGCCGCAGGAGTCGATGTCGGTGGCGTCGCAGGTGCTGGTGCAGTAGCCGCCGGGCCACTCCCACGGGCTGCCGAACACCACGATGGTCGTGACGCAGCCGGGGTCGCCCGGACCGCGGCATTCCTCGACGGTCGCGCAGGGGACGCCGATGTTGTACCCGCCGGCGTCCGCGTCCTCGGGCCCGACGTCCTCGGCCGCCACGTCCTCCTCGGGCACGTCGACCACCACCTCGGCCTCCGGCTCGACGTCGACATCCTCGCCCGAGTCGTCGACCACCTCGAAGATGTCCAGTCCGGCGTCGATCGGCACGCACAGGCCGTCGACGCACATCTCGTGGATCGTGCAGCGCGGCTCGCAGTTGCTCGTCTGGCCGCTGTCGCCGCAGGCCGTCGCTCCCACGAGCACGGTCAGCAGAAGCGCCGCGGAACCGACCCGAACTGCGCCGCCATTCGTCGCCTGCCGTTCGTCGGGCATCAGACCCTCCGGCCGCCCGGCTGCCGTGCCGGACGCACCCACCGCGGAAGTATAGCATGCGCCGCGCCGGCGTCCCGGAAAGCGGCGTCGGGCTACTCGGGAGCCAGCGGAACCGGCCCGTCCGGCCGCGACCAGTCGAGCACCGGCCAGCCGCGCCGGCGGGCTTCCCAGCGCAGGCGGATGTCGGGGTTCACCACCCGGGGGTAGGGCACCCGGCGCAACATCGGCAGGTCGGTGTTGCTGTCGGAGTAGAAGTAGCTGCGGTCCAGGTCGAGCCGGTGCTCCGCCGCGTAGGCCTCGGCGTAGTGCACCTTCCCCTCGCCGTAGCACGGCGGCAGCAACAGCTCCCCCGTGAACCGCGCGTCCGGGCCCAGCTCGTAGCGCGTGCAGCGGAAGTCGTCGAGACCGAAGTACCGCGTCGCCAGCTCCGACTCGTAGGGCGACGACGAGGTCAGCAACACCAGCGCGTGCCCGCGGGCCCGGTGCGCCTCGACCGCCGCCCGCGCCCCCGGCGCCTCGTGGCGCGGCACCACCTCCCGCTCGAACCAGTCCCGCGTCCACTCCCGCAGCGTCGCCTCGCTCTCGCCGCGGACGGTCTGCAGGGCCTCGCGCATCGCATCGACGATATCGACCACGCCGAAGTGGTAGCCGACCAGGAACCCGACGGCCTGCAGCGTCTGGAACAGCGTCACCCGCCCGTGCCGGCGCTCGCGGAGCAACCACAGCCGACCGCTGTTGACCGAGAGCAGCGTGCCGTCCAGGTCGAAGAAGGCCGCCGGTCGGCCGCGGGCGTCCCCCATCGCGGCGGCCTACTGCAGCGCCCGCACCGGGTCGAGCCGCGCGGCGCGCAGCGCGGGGACGAACGCGCCGACCACCGTGAAGACCACCGCGAAGCCGATCGCCGTGGCGACGATCCAGGGCTGGAAGTCGAAGAACGACTCCGGCTTGTAGGGGAACTGCGGCACGAGCGTGATCAACATCGTGTCGAAGACCAGGCTCGAGACGTAGGCCAACAGCAGGCCCAGCACCCCGGCCAACAGGCCGATCAGGCCGGCCTCGAGCAGGAACACGTTGCGGATGTTGCCGCGCGTGGCCCCCACGGCGCGGAACAGGCCGATCTCCCGGCGCCGCTCGAGCACCAGCATCAGGAAGGTGTGGGTGATGTTGAACCCGGCGATCGTGATCACGATCAACGCGATGATCAGCAGGATGATCCCCAACACCTCGACCATGCTCGAGACCTGCTCGGCGATGCGCGACTTGATGTCGAACCCGGCCGCGCGGATCAGCCGGATCACGTCCGAGACGTCCTCCTTGCTCGCCGCCCGCACCGAGACGCTCGAGTAGCGCGCGCCGCCCTTGGAGCCGGTGTACTCGTCGTTCCAGTCGCGGACGTACTCGATCGGGAAGGTCACGCCGAGGTCCATCGACTTCTCGGAGACCCCCGTGATCTGCATCCGCAGGTTGCGCTGCCGCCAGCCCACCGCCTCCTGCCCCATGAAGGAGTCGCCCAGGCGGGTCGTGAACTGCAGCTCCTTCTGCGCCACCCGCAACAGCCCCTCGTTGAGCTGCACGTAGCCGTGGCCGGGCGCGAAGACCGTGTTGTAGAACTCGAGCAGATAGCGCGAGAGCAGCGTCGGCACCGGCAACGCGCAGGCCCGGAACCGGCGCACCGTCAGCGGGTCGACGTCGGTGAGCTGGTTGGCCGGCGGCCCGTCGAACCGCACCTCGCAGTACTCGCCCCCCGGGCAGTCGGTGTCGAACCGGCACCTCCGGTTCGACTGCCGCGGCCGGTGGTCCTCGAACGCCAGCGGCGGGTCGACCAACTCGTCCCGCACCTGCTCCGGCGGGATCCCGTCCGCGATCAGCTCGACCCGGATCTCGCTCCCCACCAGCGCCATGCCGCCGAAGCTCACCCCGGAGAACTTCACGTTCATCCGCGGCAGCACCTCGACCACCCCCGGAATGTTCCGGATCGCCTCGACGTCCGCGTCCGACAGCCCGAAGCTGTCCTCGCCGAAGATCGAGCTGGCCATCCGCTGCAGGTCCGACGACAACGGCACCACCTCGACCTCGTCGATCGGGACGATGTCCCCCTCCACCACGTTGCGGACCTGCTCGATCAACGCCAGGAACAGGCTGAACAGCGCGATGCCCGCCGCGATGCCCACCGCGGAGATCGACAACGACGTCGCGTTACGCCAGACGTTCTGCCCCACGACCCGGGTCAGGCCGACCAACGTCATGTCGCGCCCCCCGCCCCCGCCGCCGGCGGCACCGAGGACGCCCGCGCCGGGTCGACCACCAGCCGCGCCGGGTCGGTCCGCACGTCCTCGATCCGGCGGTCCCACAACCTCAACACCCGCGGCGCCACCCGCGACATCCGCTCGTCGTGCGTCACCACCAGCACCGTCACCCCGAGGTCCCGGTTCAACTCGCGGAACAGCTCGACGATCTGCGCCCCCGTCTCGCGGTCCAGGTTCCCCGTCGGCTCGTCGCACAGCAGCAGCTTCGGCGACATGATCAGCGCCCGCGCGATCGCCACCCGCTGCTTCTGCCCGCCGGAAATGTAGGTCGGCCGCACCCCACGCTTCTCTCCCACCCCGACCCGCTCCAGCAACGTCACCGCCCGCTGCCGCGCCTCCTCCGTCGGCTTGCCCGCGAAGAAGAACGGCAACATCACGTTCTCCTGGCAGGTCAGGTGCTCCAACAGGTGGAACGACTGGAAGATGAACCCGATCGTCCGGCTCCGCAGCAGCGAGATCTGCCGGTCCGACAGGCGCTTCATCTCCTGGTCCGCGATCTTCAGGCTCCCCTGGTACTCGCGGTCCAGACCCCCCAGCAGGTTGAGCAGCGTCGTCTTCCCCGAGCCCGAGGGGCCCACGATCGAGCAGAACTCGCGCTCCTCGATCTTGAAGCCCACGTCGTCCAGCACCGGGGTCACCAGGTTCCCCAGCCGGTAGGTCTTCGTCAGCTTCGTGATCTCGATCAGCGCCATCGGAACCCGCCGCGCTTTTCCCCCAGGGCCGGACTGCTGTATACATCACGGAAGGAAGAGGGGGAAGGGGAGAGGGCGGAGGGTCGGACGTGGCGGAACGCCGGGAACAGGGCGCCTGGGTCGTGGCGGCAGCGGCGCTGCTCGCCGGGACGCCCGCCTGCGCCGACCAGGCCCGCGCCGGAACCGCCTGCGACCCCCCCGCCGGCCCGACCGCGGTCGG
>CAZMRP010000295.1:0-6615 GCA_964568275.1 uncultured Myxococcales bacterium | reverse complement strand
TCGCCCGGACGCCGTTGCCAACGCAGCATGGGGATGGCGGAGGTGGCGAGCCGTCCGGCCCGCTCAGGGGGTCTTGGTCGGGGTCTTGGTCTTGGAGGCGGCGCCGCCCTTGACCGGGTTCTCGGAGTTGTACATCTGGATCAGCTTGTCGGTCAGGTTGAGGTGTTCCGGGGCCCAGACCAGCCCGGCCTCGGACTTGTCGAAGATCATCTCGAAGCCGTCGGTCTGCCCGATCCGCCGCAGAATCTGCTCCATCCGCTCGAAGATCGCCTTGGTCAGCTCCAGCTCCTTCTCGGCCAGCTCGCGCTGGTAGCGGGCATAGGTGTTCTGCAGCTCGATCAGCGCCTTCTGCAGCTCGGCGTTCTTGGCCTGGTAGGCCTCGGGGGTCAGCACCTCGCGCTGCTTGTCCAGCTCCTCGAGCTTGGCCTTGAACTCCTTGGCGCGCTGGTCGAGGTCGGTCTGGCGCTGGTCGAACAGCGCCTTGAGCTCGGCCTTGGCGCGCCGGCCGTCCTCGGTCTCGTTCAGCGCGCGCTGCAGGTCGACGAACGCGAACTTCGCATCGGCGTAGATCGTCGGCGCGACGGCGCCGACGACGAGTGCGATGGCGAGCGCGCCCAGGATCCTGTTGCCCATCCTTCGTAACTCCTTGGCGCCCACGACCGGCGCCTTCGGTAACCCGCGAGCCCGGGTCGTTGTTCCCGGGCTTCATACCGCCAAGGCGGCGGCATGGTCAAGGACGCCGAACCCCCCGCCCGCATTCAAGATCGGGGCCTCAGAACAGGTTTCCGACCATGAACTCGAACTGGTAGGTCTCCTCGCCCTGCTCGAGCCAGAGCGGGAAGCCCCATTCGAAACGCAGCGGGCCCAGCGGCGAAATCCAGCGGAAGCCGAACCCGGCGCTGACGCGCATCAGGAACGGGTTCTGGTTGCAGGGGTCGGTGAACACCGACATCGCGTGGCCGCCGCTGGCGGCGCACAGGGTACCCTCGAGGTTGAAGGCGTTGCCGGCGTCGATGAAGAACACGCCGCGCAGCCCGAGCCGGTCGACGATCGGGTACTCCAGCTCGACGTTGATCACCAGCTGCATGTTGCCGCCCACCGGGACGCCGTTGGGGATCAGGTCGGCGTTCGGGTCGAGCCGCGGGGGCAGGCGCAGGCGCGGCCCCAGCGAGAACCGCTCGAACCCGCGCACGTCCATGATCCCGCCCGGCATGTAACGCTCGTAGATCGGCACGCCCTCCGGCGCCGGGGAGAGCACCAGGCCGAACTCGGTGTTGGTCTTGAACACGAAGCCGAGCCCCAGCGGGAAGTACCAGCGGCTGTAGAGCGAGAAGCGGGTGAAGTCGGAGTCCGAGAGCAGGTAAGGCGTGGCCCACTCGGCGGTCAGACCGCTGATCTGCCCGTCGGTGGGGTAGAGCCGGTTGTTGCGCGTGTCGTAGGACATCGACCCGCGGACGGCGGACGTCCAGCCGTCGTTGAACAGGTTGGCCAGCGGCAGGTCGCGCAGGGTGCCGGCGGTGGAGCCGCCGAACAGGGTCGAGCCGCCGCTGGTCGACACGTCGACGTACTCCAGCAGGTAGCCCAGGGAGACGCGCAGCTCGTGGGTCAGCGGATACCCGAGGGTCAGGTTGCCGCCGGTCGATTGGCGGGTGTAGTTGGTGTAGATGCGGGTCGAGTTGTAGATCCCGGCGCCGAACAGCCAGCGCGAGTCGAGGAAGTACGGGTCGGAGTACTGGAGCTGGAACAGCTGGCGGATGCTGGAGAGCTGGGCGGCCAGCGTGACCGACAGGCCGCGTCCGAGGAAGTTCTCCTGGGCGACCTGCGCGGTGGCGATGAAGTTCTCGATCGACGACAGCCCGATGCCGACCTGGAACTGGCCGGTCGACTTCTCCTTGATCTCGAACGTCACCACCACGTGCCGCTCGTCGGACCCGGAACGGGTCGACATCGCGACCGGGGTCTCGAAGTACCCGAGCTGCTCGATGCGGCGGCGCGACAGGTCGAGCAGCGTCTCGTTGTACAGGTCGCCCTCGGCGATCTGGACCTCGCGCCGGATCACCCGGTCCTCGGTCTTGTCGTTGCCCTTGATCTCGATCCGCTCGATGTACACCGGCGTGCCGCGCACGATGCGGTAGATCAGATCGGCCTCGGTCGTCCCGGGGAGCTGCAGCACGTCCGGGTTGACGTTGACGTTCGCGTAGCCCTGCTCCTTGTAGTAGCGCGTCAGGTCCATCAGGTCCTGGCCGATGTCGGAGCGGCTGAACTGGTCGCCCGGGCCCGACTGCACCAGCGCGCGCACCGCGGCGCGCCCGCCGAGGAAGTCGATCTCCTCGCCGTCGGCGTCGTACTCCAGCACCGTCACCCGGCGCAGCGTGTAGCGCGGGCCCTCGACCACCGGGATCGTGATCGAGATGTCCCGGCGGTCGGGGGACAGCGCGACCCGCGGCGGACCGACCTCGACGTCGAGGAACCCGCCGTCCAGGTAGTACGCCTTGACCATCACCAGGTCCCGCTCGAAGTCGCTCTCCTTGAACCGGCCGCTGTCGGTGATCGGACTCCACAGGCTGACGGGCGAGGTGCTCATCACGCCCAGCAGCTCGGCGTCGGGGATCGAGTCGTTGCCGACGAACACCACCTCGCGCACGTTGACCTGCTCGCCCTCGCGGATGCGGTAGACCACCACCACCCGGTCGTTGGGCCGCGCCTCGGTCTCCCACTCGATCTCGGCCAGGAAGTACCCCTCCGACGCGTACAGCTCGCGGATCTTCTCGACGTCCGCCTGCGCCGCCTGCTGCGAGAAGATCGACCGCTCGTGCAGCGAGATCTTCTCGCGGATCTTGTCCTCCTCCAGCTCGTCCTCGCCCTCGACCCGCACTTCCTCGACCTCGGGCCGCTCCACGAACGTGAACCGCACGACCACGCCCGAGACGCCGGTGTTGGGCGCGGCGTCGACCCGCACGTCGTGGAAGTAGCCGGTCCGGTACAGAGCGCGAACGACGCCGCGCACCTTCTCCACCGTCAGCAACTCGCCCACCCGGAGCACCGAGTTGTCGGAGAACGAGCGGTCGCCGTGGATCCGCGCCAGCAGGTCCTGGTCCGACGTCCGCTGGTTGCCCTCGACGACGATCTCCGCCACCGGCAGGCCGAAGGGGGAGACCTGGGCCGAGGCGCGGGGCGCCGCCAGCAGCAGCAGCGGGAGCAGCAGCGCGAGCGCGACGCCGCGGGGCGGGCGGACCCGCGCCCGGCCGTCCGGCCGCCCCGTCGAACCCCCCGCCGGCACGTCGGTGCGCACCCGGCTCAGGGCGTCCCGTCCGCCGCGGCCGCGCCGGCGGCCGCGCGGTACTGGAGCAGCGTGAACGAGCCGCTGCCCTCGATCAGGCGGACGTCGGTCGAGTAGGTCCCGTCCTGGGCCGCACAGAACTGCACGCTCGGCATGGCGTCGGGCTGGTCGTCGCGCCCGACCACCTCCTCGGCGGGGTCCATCACGTAGAGGTCGATGTCCACCACGCTCTGGCTGCCCACCGCCACGAACAGCAGGCACTGGCCGCCGGCGAGGTTGTTCTGGAAGCGCCGCACGCCGCGCGCCCGCAGCTCCGCGGTCTGGGGCGGGCCGAGCGGGTCGAGCTGGGCGAGGTGGATGCGGTCGACGACGGTGCGGAGCCGGGTGCGGGCCACCGTGTCCAGCCCGCGCATCGCCTCGGCGCCCACGGCCGGCGAGGACCCGCGCAGCACGCGGTACGGTCCGCTGCCGCCGCGCATCGCCACGTCGAGCCGGAAGGTCTCGTCCCGCTGCGGACAGACCTGGACGACGGGACTGGCGTTCTGCGCCTCGTCCGCCGCGACCTCGTTGCCCTCGCGGTCGTAGAGGAACAGGTCGAGGTTCGCGACCTCGGGGCCGCCGACCGCGCCGAAGATGTGGCACTTGTCGGCGGTCAGCGTCAGCGCGTGCGTCCGCAGCACCATCTGGTCCGCCTCGCCCTGCAACGCTTCGGCGTCGTCCACGCGGTAGCCCAGCCCCTCCAGCCGCTGCCGAAGCTGCGCCGCGCCGTCTCCCAGGTCGCGGTGCGTCGGCCCCGGGGGGCGCCGGTCGCCGAGCCACAGGCCGTCCAGGCCGCCGACGCGGTCGAGCGGCGCCTCGAGGCGGCACAGCAGGGCGTCGCCCGCCTGGCCGGCCATCGTGAGCTTCAGCTCGAACGCACCCGACGTCACCGGGCACCACTGGACGTAGGCGTCGAGCGCCGGGGACTCGTCGAGAGCGACGACCTGGCCGTCGGGCGCGGTCAGGACCAGGTCGACGTCGGTGGCGCCCGCGCCGCCGTAGGCCGCGAGCGTGTAGCAGCGGTCGGCGGACAGCTCGAGCGTGCGGGTGTCGGAGGCGCCGTTGGCCAGGTGGATCGGGGGCGACTGCTCGGCCAGCGCGAAGCCGCGCGGCAGCATGATCTCGGCGAAAACCCGCGCCCGATCCGCCGCCGGTTCGCTGCTCGCCGCCGCCGTGTCGGGGCCGCTCGGCGCAGCCTCGACGTCCGCGAACAGATCCTCGACCCCGATCGTCGAGTCCCCCGGCCCGGCGAAGACCGTCCAGTAGAACATTCCGTTGCCGTCGAACGCCTCGAACGTCAGGTACAGCCGACCCGTCTCGGTCGGGCAGTGGCGGATCGTCGGGTGGTTGTCGCGGCGGCGGTCCTGGTCGAGCGGCGCGCCGGAAGCGTGGAACAGGTAGCTGTCCAGGTCCACCAGCTCGCTGCCCGCGGTGCTGGCGAGCACGTAGCACCGGCCCGCCTCCAGCTCCAGAGGCACCGTGTGGGTGCGCTGGCGAACGATGAACGTCCGGCCCTCGTCGCCCGTCGGTGCGAAGCCGAGCGGCTCGAGGGTCCGGCCGAGGGCCGCCATCGCTTGGGCGGCCGGCGCGCTGTCCGAGCGCCAGTCGCCGGGGCCGAGCTCGCGCGGCGCCGTCGTCGTGCCGCCCCCGAGCGTCGCCGGTCCGCAGCCCGCCAGCAGGGCCAGCCCCGTCGGCACGATCCATCCCACAACCGCTGCTCGCATGTCCCTCATTCCCTGATCGCCGGGGCCGGCGCCCCGGGCCGCCGTCTACTCCACCTTGTTCTCGAACAGCACCAGCATGTACTGGCCCCGGCCCCGCGCCACGGTCACCGTCGCGTGGAACTCCGCGGTGCGGTCGGGACACACGAAGACGCGGGCGTCGGGCTCCCGGCCCACGTCGACCGACACGGCGCGCAGCAGGTAGTCGCGCACCTCGAGATCGACGTCCATCGCCTCGTCCGAAGCCAGCGTGGCCACCACGTAGCAGCTGCCGTAGTGCAGCGGCAGCGCGTGCGAATCCTGTCGTCCGGCGTCCGACGGGTGCTGGTTCGGCGTGCCGACCGGGTGGAACCCCTTGCCGAACAGCTGCGCCGCCAGCCGGGCGTAGGCGGTGGCCAGGCGTCCGGAGACGCCGGGCAGGTCGCGGGCGGCCGCGCCGAGCCGGTAGACCCAGGCGACGTAGCCCCCGCCGCCGTCGTAGGCGTGCACGTTGAGCTGGTAGGTCGCGGTCCGGTCCGGGCAGAACGAGATCCGCGGCTCGTTGGTCTCGAGCCGGTCTTCGGCCACGCGGTTGCCGGCGCCGTCGTCGAGCAGCAGGTCGAGGTCGCGGATGCCGCCGGGGCGCGGGAGCGCCGCGATCTCGTAGCAGTTGCCGCGCGAGAGTTGGAGTCGCTGCGCCGCCTGCTCGCCGATCGCCAGCGTTCCTTCCATCGGCGCCCCCTCGCGCGTGAACCCTCCGGCGCGCAGCGTGCGGTCCAGCTCGAGCACGACCTGCTCGAACGGTTGCTCGCCCGTCGTCGTTCCCGCCCGCGGTTCGTCGGGCAGCACGCTCGGCGTCACGAACACCCGCTCCTCGGGCCGCGCGGCGTAGAATACCAGCGTGCCGGTGGCGGGGCCCTGGGCCGACAGGGCGTAGATCCGCAGGTCGACCTCGTTCTCCGTGCAGTACGCCACGTGGGCGTCGCGCGCCCGCTCGCGGTCCTCGGCGACCTTGCGCGAGCCGAGCTGCAGCCGCAGGTCGAGGTCCACGGCGGTCTCGTCGCCGACCAGGGCCACGCCGAGGCATTCGCCGGCGGGCACCCGGCGCGGGCGCGCCGTCTCGCCCTGGCCGGACAGCTCGAGCCGCTCGCTCTCGCCCAGCGGCCGGAACCCCTCCGCCCGCATCAGGCGGTCCATCCGCTCGAGCGCCTCCTCGGGAGTCTCGGTGCTCGGATCGGCGGGCGGCGCCGCGTCCGCGAAGTCGAGCTCCCCGCGGGCGGGCGCCCCCTCCGGCGGGAAGCGGTACAGCGCCACGACCACCTCGCCGGTCCCCTCGTAGACCAGCGGCGAAACCACCACTTCCTCGGCCGCCTCGCCTGCGACGCAGTGCACGATCACCGGGTGCGAATCGCGCTGGTCGTCGACGTCCAGGCGGCGGCCGGAGAGGTCGAACAGCGTCAGGTCGAGGTCGCCGACGCGGTTGCCGGCCAGCGCCAGGAAGTACCAGCAGGAGCCGGGCGGCAGGGTGACGACCCGCGCCCACGACTGGCCGCCGGCCAAGAAGACCGGCGCCGCGTGCCACTCGAGCACGCCGCC
>CAZMRP010000294.1:0-6621 GCA_964568275.1 uncultured Myxococcales bacterium | reverse complement strand
CCGCCGCCGGCCATCGGCCGGGCGTGCTCGGCACGATCGCCGCCCGCTACGCGGGACGCACCGAGCCGGCCACGCACACCACGCCCGACGCCCCGGCCCTCAACGCCGTCGCCGCCCGGATGGTCGACGCCGGCGTCACCCACCTGGCCCTCGAGGTCTCCTCCCACGCCCTGGCGCTCGGGCGCATCGTCGGCCTCCGCTTCCGCGGCGCCGCGTTCACCAACCTGACCCAGGACCACCTCGACTTCCACCCGACCTTCGAGGACTACGCGGCGGCCAAGCTCCGGCTGTTCGCCGAGCACCTGGCGCCGGACGCGCTCGCCGTCGTGGCGCTCGACGACCCCCACGGCGACCGCTTCGCCGAAGCGGCGCGGGCGGCCGGAGCGCGGGTGGCGCGCTTCTCCACGCGGCCGGGGGCCGCGGCGGAGCTGGCGGTCGAGCGGGTCGACTACGCGGCGGACGCCACCCGGGCGACCCTGCGCTGCTTCGGCGCGCGGGTCGAGGCCGAGATCCGGACGATCGGCGAGCACAACCTGGCCAACCTGCTGACCGCGGTGGGCCTGGCCCACGCCGCCGGGGTCCCGCCGGAGACGGCGGTCCGCGGCGCCGCGGCGGTCCCGAACGTGCCGGGCCGGCTGGAACGCGTCCTCGTGCGCGAGGGGGTCTTCGCGTTCGTCGACTACTCGCACACCCCCGACGCCCTGGACCACGCCGTCGCCACCCTGCGCGCGCTGTGCCGGGGCCGGCTGTGGGTCGTCTTCGGCTGCGGCGGCGACCGCGACCGGGCCAAACGACCCTTGATGGGACGCGCCGCGGCCGCCGGCGACCGCGTGCTCGTGACCAGCGACAACCCCCGCACCGAGGACCCGGCCGCGATCCTCGACCAGATCGAGCCGGGACTGCGCGACGCGGGACTCGCGCGCGTCGAGCTGTCGACGCTGGGAGACGCCGGCCGCGCCTACGCCCGCGAGCCGGATCGACGGGCGGCCATCGCCGCCGCCGTGACGCAGGCCCGCCCGGGAGACCTGATCCTGGTGGCGGGCAAGGGGCACGAGGATTACCAGATCGTCGGCCGCGAGAAGCGGCACTTCGACGATCGCGAGGAGGTGCGCAGGGCGGCCGCGGCGCCGTCCGCCTGAGGGCTTCCTGGAGGAAGATCGTCGGGCGTCCCGATAGTCCGCGCTCGGCAGAGCCGCACGGCGAGTTCCGTGGGTTGGTTTCTGGGCCGGGGTTGGTGGAGTTGGTGGGAGCGGGGCCGGACGGATGGGGCACGGACGATTGGACGACGCGGCGACGCGAGTCCGGGAGGGGACCTGATAGAGCACGGGGGAGGTAGCCGAGGGGACCGCAACCACCGGTCCCACCCGTGCAGGTCTCATGGACGCGGACGACTCGGACGACGCCCGACGATCTTCACCCGGGAAGAAGGGCCGCGCGCGAAGGCGCGGGGGGGCGGGGAGTGGACGGTCGGTTCAGACCGTCTTGCCGCCGTCGACGACCAGCACCTCGCCCGTGACGTAGCGCGCGGCGTCCGAGGCGAGGAACAGCACCGCGGGGACGATCTCGGCGGGAGCCGCGGGGCGCGCGAGCGGCACGTCGGCCAACGCCAGCTTCTTCACGTCCGGGTCCCCGAGGATCGCCTTGGAGAAGTCGGTGTCGACCAGCCCGGGCGCGACGGCGTTGACCCGCACCGCCGGCGCCAGCTCGCGGGCCAGCGTGCGCGTCAGGTGGATCAACGCCGCCTTCGAGATCCCGTAGATCCCCAGTCCCGGCATCGGCCGCAGGCCGGCCACCGACGCGACGTTGACGATCGCTCCCCCACCCTGCGCGATCATCCGCTCGGACGCCGCCCGCGAGAGCACGAACGGCCCGCGGACGTTGACCTCGAAGATCTTGTCCCACACCGTCTCGTCGGCGACCACCGTCGGGCCGAAGACCGGGTTGGTCGCGGCGTTGTTCACCAGGACGTCGAGCCGGCCGCAACGCTGGACCGTCTCGGCGATCAACCGCCGCGCCTCGTCCGGGCGCCCGACGTGCGTCGGCAGGACCAGCGCCTTCGCGCCCAGCGCCTGGACCTCCGCCGCCACGGCCTCCAGCGCCGCCTGCTTGCGGCTGGCCAGCACCAGCTCGGCCCCTTCGCGGGCGAAGCCCAGCGCCAGCTCGCGCCCGATCCCCCGGCTCGCTCCCGTGACGACGACCACCTTGCCTCGCAAGCGACTGTCCATCTTCCGTTCGCCTCCCTTGGGCCCGCGTCGGCGGGCCGGCGCTCTCGTACCACCACGGGCGCGTCCAACGCCAGCGGGTTGCGTCCGCGAACTCGACTGTGCCGGGATCAAGCCGTCGCGCGGATTCGTGAATGACGTCGGCCGGCAGTGATCGGGGTACGGATTGCGGGGGTGCGGACTGGGGCGACTTTCTGCTTGCAGCAGGTGGCCTGCGCGGTCATCATTTCGTCGACTGGTGGAGGCTGGGCGGCCGATGCGGGGGCATGTATCCCGGGTTTGCGCGATGACCTTCGGCTGCCTCCTGGCCGGCGGCGGCTGCGACTGCGACGGCACGAATCTCGTCGGCGACGCCTCGGACCTGCCGGTCAACCCGGCCGAGACGATCGGCAACCCGTGCCGCACTGACGGCGAGTGCGACGACGGCGAGCCGTGCAACGGTGGGGAGTCCTGCGACCCGGAGCACGGCCGGTGCGTCGGCGGTACGCCGCTGGCCGACTTCACCCAGTGCACGACGACCGACGGCCGCTACGCCTCGTGCGTCGATGCCCGCTGCGATCTCGACTACGAGGAGATGTTCGTCCCGGCGGGGCCGTTCGTGATGGGCGCAGATCCAGACGAGGACACGTCCTGCGACGTCCCCTGCATGGACGCCTGGCCCGAGCGCATCGTCGAGGTGTCGGGGTACTTCATCGATCGCTACGAGGTGACCAACAAGAAGTACGCGCGATGCCAGGCTCGGGGTGTCTGTCCGTATCATCGCGACGGGTCGTTCCTGCGCGAAACCTACTTCACCAACCCGGCCTACGCCTACTTCCCCCTCATCTTCGTGGGCCAGCGGCAGGCGATCGAATACTGCGCCCACGAAGGCAAACGGTTGCCGACCGAGGCCGAATGGGAGAAGGCCGCACGCGGGGGCTGCGAGGTCGTGCCGCCCGAGACGTGCGGGGATGAGGACGAGCGGGACCTGCCGTGGGACTGGCCGCCGTTCGGCGAGTACGAGGACCGGCTCACCTGCGAACGCGCGAACTGGGGCAGCTACGTCGGCTACGGCGACGACGAACGATGTCCCAACGACACGTCCCGCGTCGGGCTGCGCCCGGCCGGCCGGAGCCCCTACGGTGTGGACGACATGCTCGGCAACGTCCGGGAGATCGTCGCGGACTGCGCCGAGCGGTACGTCGAGTGCCCGGGCGGTTGCGTCGATCCCTGGGGAAGCTGCGACGGGTGGCCTGACCCCGACGATCCGGTCGTTGCGGTTCGCGGCGGGTCGTGGGCTTACTCCTGCGAGTTCCTGGTCCATCGTTCCGCCACGAGGAGGAGCTGGCTTTCCGACAACCGGAACGGGTTCCGGTGCGTCCGGCCGGTCGGCGGTTCGAAGTCCGTAGGCACACCGTGGTCGGGGGCGGCCGCGGACGGCACGCAAGGGGAGGGACGTGATGACGAGGAATCGAATGGGGCTTCGGGTGCGCTGGCTGCTGCCGACTTCGGCATGGCTCTTGCTGGGGGGGGGAGCCGCCTGCTTCCACGGCGTCCTTGAGTTCGGCGGGCTGAACGTCAACATCGCACCGGACCTGAGGGTCGATACCCGGCCGGAGACCGTTCCCCCGCCCACCCCGATCCGTGTCTTCCAGTCGAACGACGACGACGTGGATGCCATCGCAGAGGTCTTCGCTGATCGTATTAACTTCGTCTTCGACGTGAGACGCGACGTGACCGAGGGGCGCCGGTGCGAGGTTCGGGCGCCGTGGGCGGAGTGCCGACTTGAAGGAAGCGGCGACGAACGGGTTCGCGTCTGCGACCTCCATGGTCCGGCCAGTCGTCCGGTGGATGGTTTCAGTCCGGTTCTGCTCGGCAGCAGCATCTGTCTCAACGTCGCGACGCAGGCCACGCTGCCGCCGGAGGCGGAGTTCTTCGGGCGTAGGCGGCCGTATTTCGAAACGTGGGAGTTGTACGCGCACAGCGCGCAGCGGCTCGATGCCTACGCGAGCGATTTCCCGGCGTGGGCCCGGGACGGAGAGCTGGGCTACCTGCCGTTCGGGTTCAACGGCATGGACCCGTGCTGGATCTTCCGGATCGTGAACTCGCTGGATCCTCTGAGCATCGCCAATCCGGACGCGACCGGCGATTGGGAGATCCGTCGCGGCTTGGCGGGATTGCCGGCTCTGATGTGCAGCCCGAGCTGGGTCGGCGCATGGACGGCGTTCGCGGATCGGCCCGGTCTTGACGGTACGCGGGACGGATGGGTGACGGAACAGGACGTGCCTGGCTGGAGCGAACTGTCGGGGTGGCCGCCTCTCCCCGGGTGGTCGGGCTCATCCTGGGACCGGAACGGGAACGGGACGATCGAAGGCTGCGCCGACTACGTGGACGGCGACGATCCGCGTTCCATCGGGATCTGCAACGCCGCGGACTTCGGGTTCTGGAACCGTGTGACGGCCGCCGCCGACCCGGCGGCCGAGAGCTGCTCGCGAGGCGACTACGTCAGCACTGAAGATCTCCGGCTGCTGGGATGGGAGGGCTGCCCCTTCAACCGCTTCGGCCTCGGCCAGGCGCTTGACATCCCGGAAATGAACTTCGTGGTACTCGGCACGGCTCGAGGCGACTACTCCCAGGACCTGGTCTACTTCGCACCTGGAAACCCGGACGCCTACTGCGGCGAAGTGCCGCCGCGGCCGGGCTGGTGGCCGCCGGGCGAGCCCTGGCCGCCGCCGACAGCCTCGTACAGGGTAGTGCCGCCCCACATCCCGAACGACACCGCGATTGACGCGCGTTGGGTGGATGTCGATGGCCGTCCTGCCCTGCGCTTCGACGTCAGGCTCGGCGTCCAGATGGACTTCAAGGGCTGGGTCCTCTTCGCGTACAGGCGCTACGCGATCAAGAGCGCCGTCCTTCAGGTGACGCTGCGGCCACGGTGTTGTGGATCCTTGCCGGCCCGCGACTATTGCGTCGCCAGAGACACCCAGGGCGGCTTCGGGGCCTGCCAGCGAACGCTGGCCGCCAGACCGGATGGTCGCCCGTTGTGCGGGCCTGAACTTCGCGAGGACAACTGGTTCCCCGATGCCAAGGGCGAGGAGCTCGAGTGGGGTCGGGTGGCGGACGACCAGAATCCGGAGCCACTGGACGTGGTGAACAACGGACTCCTCCTCGGCCTGGATGTCGATGTCGACATCTCCTACACGAAGGAGAGCCTCTGCGGCGCCCTCGATGTCCTGTGCTGGATATCGTACTGGATTCCGGACCTGTTCGCAGCGGCCGAGATTCGTCGTGCCGAGGCGAACATCGGTGCCACCATGTTCAATGCACTGGCTGGGGCGCTGTACGTGGGGCTACCGACGAGCGACGGGCGTGCCATGCCCGCGTCCGGCGACTTGGCGGCGGCCAACCAGTATGTACAGCGGTGGTTCTGGGAGCCGGCGCGGAGACTTCTGCGGCGCGTGGACCACACGCACGTTCCCGAACTGCGCGATATCCGGTTCACCGACGTCCGCTGGGGCCGAGACGCACGCGGCGAGCGCGTCGCCGAGCTCGAATTCACCTGGGACGGCGACGACGACGAGGTCGACGACGACGTGGACAACTGCGTGGGGATCGACAACCCCGGCCAGTGGGACTGGGACTACGACGGCGTGGGGGACGCCTGCGAAGGTGATGCCGACGGCGACCGGTGCTGCGAAGGCTGCGCGACGGGCGCCGGCGCCCGGGACTGCATCTGCGGCAACAACTCCGACGCCGACGACCCGCAGTGCGTACAGGTCGCGCTCCCTGGGGGTGGAACCTCCACCTGCTACGACGAGGACCCGAGGCTCGGCTTCTGGTCGGGTGGCAGCGCCCGTGATTACGATCGCGACACCGTCCCAGACGACTGTGACCGGGACAAGGACGGGGACGGAATTGACAACGACGACGACACCTGTCCCTTCTACCCCGACGAACTGAATCTCGACTGGGACGCCCCGAATCCGGCCGATCCGCGGGGCAACATCTGCGACGACGATGACGACGACGACGGGTGTCCCGACCGGACGGAATGCTGCCTTCCCCGGCTACGAGCCCGAGGATCCCATGCAGCCCTGCGGGCCGTATGCCTGCGTCGACGGCCAGTGCCGGACCGCGTATGAGGAAGGACAGCCCGACGACCCGGAACACCACCCCTGCGGCGGATACGAGCTCGCCGGGCACTTCGTCAGCAACTGCGAGCGCGCCTTCCTGGTCGGCGGCGAGTGGGTCGACGGCACCTGCATGTGGGATCCGACGCGGGATATCCCGTACTACTGCGATCTCCCGTCCGACGTCGATCCGCCGCTGTGCGAGATCCTGCATCCACCGCCGTTCGCCGAGGAGCCGCCGGAGGGCGGCGGTCCCGGCATCCCGAGCGACATGTATGCCGTCCACGACT
>CAZMRP010000293.1:0-6626 GCA_964568275.1 uncultured Myxococcales bacterium | reverse complement strand
AACCGCCTGCGTCAACGGCGGCGAGTGCGCGAGCCGGTTCTGCGCCGGTCTGCCGGGCGGCGGCTCGGTCTGCGCCCGTCCCTGCACTCCCGGGCTGCTGTCGTGTTTCGCCGGCGAGGCGTGTCTCGGGCTGGTCGACGCCTGCGGCGCGTGCGTCGACGACTCCGTCGCCCCGCTGCCGCACGGCTTCGGCGAGCCGTGCACGGTGGACGCCGACTGCTGGTCCGGCCTGTGCCTCACGGACGGCGACCCGGCCGGGTGCGGCGTCGACTGCGACTACCGCTACTGCGCCGAGTGGTGCGGGGCGGCGGGCGAGTGTCCCGAGGGGGCGCACTGCCGCGACGGGGTGTGCGTCCGCGGGCCGCGCTCGGAGGTCGGCGAGAGCTGCCTCTCCGACGCCGACTGCGTCGCCGGGATCTGCATGCCCACGGCCGGGGGCACCTTCCGCTGCGTCGAGAACTGCTCACCCGAGGGCGCCTGCAATCCGGGCTACACCTGCTTCGACGGGATCTGCTGGCCCGACGCGCTGCGACCGGGCGACTCGTGCGGCACCTGGGACGACTACTGCGAGGGCGGTCGGTGCCTCGAGGTCGGCGGGCGGCTGGTCTGCGTGTCGACCTGCCTCGACTCCGGCGACTGCGAGTCCGGCCTGTCGTGCATCTCCGCGGGCGACGGGACCGGGATCTGCGTGCCGCCGTCCCTGTCCGGCGGCGGAGGCGGGGACGACGGCTGCGACTGCGCCGTTCCCGGCCGTACCGGCGGCGCCGCCCTGCCGCTCGGCCTGCTGCTCGGCGGCCTGCTGCTCGCCCGCCGCTTGACCCGCCGCCGTCGTTCGGGCTAGAGATCGAGCCGTGTCGCAGGCCCCGTGAGGGCGCCTGCCGGGAGTTCGGCCGGCGAAGGGAACCCCGTGCGAATCGGGGGTGGACCCGCCGCTGTGACCGGGGACTCCGCGCCGCAGGATGCCACTGCCGGTCCAGCACCGGTGGGAAGGCGCGGCGCGGGGGACGATCCGGGAGCCAGAAGACCTGCCTGCGACCGTGCCGGATGCGCCTCCGTGGAACGAGGCGTGCGGCGGACTTCCCCAGGGGACGAAACAGGGGCCTCCCCGGGTCGTGCACGACGCGGAGGTGCCGTGTTGCGTTCGACGGACGGGATGGTGGGTGGCGGGACGGCTCGTGGCGGGCACGGCGGACCATCCGCGCGCGCGTCCGGCGTCGGGTGGCTGTTCGTCCTGGTGGTCGGCGCCTGCGTCGCGGGCGACGACGGGCCCCCGGGTGGACCCTACGCGGTGCGGGTGACCTCGTTCGCGCCCGGTCCGGGCGCCGGCTTCGGCGCCGAGTCGCTGCCGGACGTGGTGCTCGGTCCCCCGATGGGCGGCGGCGCCGTGCAGGGCGGGACCGACGTCGTGTCGCTCGGGGTCGGCGGCGAGATCGTCGTCGAGTTGGGCGGGGAGGGGGCGGTCGACGGTCCCGGCCCGGACCTGGTCGTCTTCGAGAACGCGTTCTGGGTCGGCGGCGACCCGGCGCAGCCGTTCGCCGAGCCGGGAATCGTGGCGGTGAGCGAGGACGGGACGACGTTCGTCGAGTTCCCGTGCGGCGGCGCGGACGGCTCCTTCGAGGGTTGCGCGGGCCGGCGGCCGGTGTTCGCGGCGCCCGGCAACGGCATCGACCCCTGCGACCCCTCCGCGGCGGGCGGCGACGTCTTCGACCTGGCGGACGTCGGCGTGCCGCGCGCGCGGTTCGTGCGCATCCGCGACCTGGGGCTCGGCTCGGCGTTCCCCGACACCGCGGGCTTCGACCTCGACGCGGTGGTCGCGCTCCACGCCTGCGGCGAGTGAGCGGCGTGGGCGGACGACCGACCGGCCGCCTCGATTTCCCGGCGTCGCGCGGCTGCCGGCTGCGGCTCGTCGCGACGGCGTGGCTCGTCGCGGGCGGCACGGCCGTGGCGCAACCGTTGGACGAGGACACCGACGCCGTCGTGGGGCTGGAGCCGATCGACGTCGTCGCCGCCCCGGAGCCGGTGCCCCGGGCGGCGGCGGAGAGCCCCTCGCGGTTCGTGGAGGTGCTCGACGCGGAACCGGTGCGCGAGGGGACGGCGTCGATCGCGGATGCGGTGGAGGACGCGGCGGGGGTGCGCGTGCGGCGCCACGGCGGGCTCGGCTCCTTCGCCACGATCTCGATCCGCGGGGCGGCGCCGTCGCAGGTGCCGGTGTACGTCGACGGCATCCCGGCCGGCGACGCCCGCTCGGGGGTGGTGAGCCTCGAGGAGTTGCCGGCGGGCGAGCTGGAGCGGATCGAGGTCTACCGCGGGTTCGCCCCGGCGACGCTGGGCGACGCCGGGATCGGTGGCGCGTTGCAGCTCGTGACGCGGGCCGCGCCGGCCGACGGCGGGCTGCGGCTGTCGTCGGGGATGCTGGCGGGGTCGTTCGAGACCTGGCGGGCGTGGGCGTCCGCGGCGGGAGTGCCGGGCCGGGTCGGCGACGCACCGGTGGGATTGCGGCTGCACGTCGCGCACCGCCGCAGCGCGGGGAGCTACCGCTTCCTCTCCGACCACGGCACGCCGCTCGAGCCGGACGACGACGAGCTCCTGCTGCGGCGGAACAACGACGCGGCGCAGACCGTCGCCTCGGCCCGCCTCGCCGTGCCGCTCGACGACTGGAGTCTCGACGCCGCGCTGTCGTTCGTCGCCGTCGACCAGGGGCTGCCGGGGCTGGACTACGACCAGGCGCTGGCCGCGCGGCTGTCGGGCACCGACGGTCGCGTGCGGGTGACGGCCGCGGCGTCGTCGTTGGCCGACGGCCTGCTGGCGCTGGAGCTGGGAGCCTTCGGGGCGGTGCGCGGCGATCGGTTCGCGGACCCGCGGGGCGAGATCGGCGTCGGCAGCCAGGTCGAACGGGACCTCGGCGGCGGCGGCGGCGCCTGGGCGCTGCTGCGGCTGTTCCCCGGCGACGGCGCGCACCTCGTGCGCCTGCGGCTCGAGACCTCCTACGAGACCTTCCGGGCGTCCTACGAGCTGCCGGCGGCGGCCGAGGGCCCGCGGCAGGGGCGGTGGGTCGCGCGGCTGGCCGGCGGGTACGAGGTCTCGCTGTTGGACGACGAGCTGGTGCTGCTGGCGGACCTGCGGGCCGACGCGCACGTCGACGACTTCGCGGGCGACCCCTACTTCCCGTCGCGGCCCGACGCGGCGGTCGGCGGGGCGTGGGACGTGCTGTTCTCGCCGTCCGCCGGCCTGCGCTGGGCGCCGACGGCGGGGCTGGAGCTGCGGGGCAACGTGGGCTGGTTCCACCGCGTGCCGACGTTCGGCGAGCTGTTCGGCGACCGGGGGACGGTGATCGGGAACGCCGGACTGCGGCCCGAGTCGGCGGTGAACTTCGACCTCGGGCCGAGTTGGAGCGTGCGCGACGCGGAGACCGGCCTGCGGCTGGCGCTGGCCGCCGCGTGCTTCGGGTCGTTCGCCGACGAGCTGATCGTGTTCGTGCCGCAGTCGCAGAGCGTGTTCCGGGCCGAGAACATCGGCGCCTCGCGCACCCTCGGCCTGGAGGCCACGCTGCGCGCCGGGTGGCGGGAGACCGTGGGGCTCGACGTGGCCTACACCTTCCAGGACGCGCGGGACACCGGCGACGCGCCGTACTGGTCGGGCCTGCAACTGCCGGGGCGGGCGCCGCACGACCTGTCGGCGCGCCTGACGCTGCGCCGCTGGGGCCTCGAGCTGTGGTACGAGGTCGATTGGCTCGCCGAGGCGGCGCTCGACCGCGCCAACCTGCGGACCGTGCCGGGCCGCGTGCTGCACGGCGCGGGGCTCGGCTACCGGCTGCGCGCGGGCGGCCGGACGATCGCCGTCGCCGTCGAGGGGCGCAACCTGTCGGACGAGTGGGTCTACGACGCGTTCCGCTACCCGTTGCCGGGCCGCTCGGTCTTCGCGTCGTTCGTCGTGGAACTGGGCGGAGCGGAGATCGGGGTCGGGGCACAGGAAACGGAGAGCGCGGAATGAGGCGGGGTGGAAGCGTGGGGACGGTGGGACGGGCGGTCGACGTGCGGCGTGCGGCGGCGGCGTGGCTGGCCTGGGCGTGCTTCGTCGCGGGGTGCGGGGAGGAGCCGCGTCGCGACCCGGCGGCGGCGGGGACGCTGTTCGTGCTGGCCACCGACTTCGAGACCGGCGCGTTCTCGATCGTCGACCACGAAGCGGAGACCGCGGCGGTCAACGTCGGCCTGACCCATGCCGACGCGGTGGCGCGCGTGCGCGGCTCGCGGGTCTTCGTCGTCAACCGGCTGGGCCAGGACAACGTGACGGCGCTCGACGCCGCGGACGGCTTCCGCGTGCTCTGGCAGCGCTCGACCGAACCGGGGTCGAACCCCCAGGACATCGCCTTCGCCTCCGACGCGAAGGCCTACGTCCCGCGGCTCGAGCTGCCGACCGTGCTGGCGCTCGACCCGCGCGACGGGACGCTGCTGGGCGAGGTCGACCTCTCCGCGCTGGCCGACGCGGACGGGATTCCCGAGGCGTCGTGGGCGGTGGCGGTCGGGAACCGCATCGTGGTGGCCGTGGGACGGTTGGACCGACACGACGCGTATCGCCCGACCGGTCCGGGCGCGCTGGCGGTGCTCGACCCGACGACGGACCGGGTGGAGCGCGCGATCGAGCTGTCGGCGGAGAATCCGTGGGGTGAGCCGGCGGTCGGGACCGACGGTCGCCTGCTGGTCGGGCTGGCGGGGCGGTTCGGCGAGTTGGACGGCGGGATCGAGGCGGTGGACGTCTCGGCCGGTCGAGCCGAGGGGCTGGTGGCGACCGAGGCGGAGCTGGGCGGCGACGTGCTGTCGTTCGTCGCGGGGGACGACGGGGCGCTGTGGATCCTGGTCTCCGACGCGGCGAGCGTCACCTCGCTGGTCCGCTGGGAACCGTCGGCGGGCCCGGCGCGGACCGTGATGCGCGGCAGCGGGTTCACGCTGGCCTGCGTGGCGCAGGTCGCGCCCGGGCTGCTGGCGGTGTGCGACCGCGAGCGGACGGCGCCGGGCGTGCGGTTGCTCGAGGCGCCGACGGGCACGGAGCGGACCGCGCGACCGCTCGACGTGGGGCTGCCGCCGTGGCAGGTGCGGGTGCTGGAGCGGGAGTGAAGCGCGCGGGGGACTCGCCCGCGTTTCGGCTCGCTGGCGCCGGCTCCGGGCCGCGGGACCCCCGGCTCGGAACCGCAACGACGTCTCGCGGTCCGGCGCGCGTCGGGACGTTGGCCGGCGGTTGTCGGGGGGCGGTCGGGCGCGTACACTCCCGACGTCGAGCCTTGCGGGGCAGGAGGTGCACGATGGGACCCACACGGTACGGACGGTGGCTCGCAGCGTCCCTGTGGGCGGCGTTGGCCGCCGGCGCGCTCGGGTGCTCGGACCCGACGGACGACCCGGTCGACTACGGGCACGTCGACGTGGGCGACGGCGACACGCCGACCGACCCCGGGACCGAGGACCGGGTCATCCCCGACTACTCGATGGACATGATCTGCGACGAGCAGGACTTCGACCTGCACCACGAGATCGTGCGGGTCATGCTGCTGCTCGACCAGTCGTCGTCGATGGAGGGCTCCCGGTGGCGCGGCGCGACCGACGCCTTGCAGGCGCTGCTGGAGAACCCGGCGTTCTACGACATGTACTTCGGGCTCGACGCGTTCCCCGACGGCTACCCGGGCGCCTGGGGCGACTGCAACTCGGGGATGCTGCCGTGCATGAGCTGCCGGGACGACGAGTGCGGGACGCTGTTCCCGCCGCAGGTGGCGGTGAACATCAGCTACCTCTCGGCGCCCGACATCATCGCGCACATGAACGACCCGGCGTTTCCGCAGTTCTGCACCTTCACGCCGCTGGTGAACCAGCTGGCGTACTACGACACGGGCCCCGGGCCGACGGACGCGCCCGAGATCTACTCCGCCGACAGCGCCAACTACCTGGTGGTGGTCTCGGACGGCGAGGACACCGGGTGTTACAGCGGCGACCCGGTGTCGGCGCTGCGCAATCACACGGCGAGCATCCTGGCGACGCACGGCATCAAGTCGATCGCCATCGGCTTCGGCTCGACGGGCGGCGAGATGGCCGCGGAGCTGAACGCGATCGCGGCCAACGGCGGGACGCCGTTCACGTCCTTCCTGCGCGCCGAGGACGGCGCGGCGCTGGCCGCGGCGCTGGAGTCGATCGCCTCGTCGATGATCACCTGCCGCTACGTGCTGGACGCCGTGGAGCCGACCGCCGACCCCGAGCAGGTCAATTTCTATCTGGACGGCGTGGTGGTGCCGATGGACGAGGACTGCACGGAGAGCAGCGGCGCGGGCTGGCGCTGGGCCGACGCGGAGCACGCGGCGGTGGAGTTCTGCGGCACGCACTGCGAGGCGATTCGCGCGGGCACCATCGGTACGATCACCGCCACCTTCGGCTGCCCGACGATCCTGATCTGACGCCCGGCCGCCGGCCGAAACCCGGGTCAGAGTCGCGACAGCAACGCGGCGACGAAGCGCGCGGCGAGGCTGCGGGCGGCCAGCGCGCAGGCCGAGGTCTGGGCCCGGTCGTCCGCGGCGCCGGTCGCCCCCGTCGGCTCCGTGCCCGAGCCCTCGAACGGGCCGAGCTCCGCGGGCGGCTCGTCCCCGCGGC
>CAZMRP010000292.1:0-6641 GCA_964568275.1 uncultured Myxococcales bacterium | reverse complement strand
CGCAGGGCGAAGACCAGCGCTCCGACCACCCACAGCAGCAGCCCGACGGCGGCGAGCAGGGAGTACCACGGGTCGGGGTCGGTGCCCGCGGCGAGCAGCGCGCGGTGCCGCCTCTCCCGCTCGGTCGGCGTCTGCGGCTCCGCGCCGGGCACCGGACGCTCGAGCCGCGCGGAGACGCGGGCGATGCCGCGGTCGGCGCGCTCCAGGCCGTCGGCGTCGGAGGCGACGAGGCTCCGCGTGGAGTGGATCGCGCTGCGGGCGGCGCGATAGGCGTACAGCGCCAGGTCGTCGTCCGCGGCCTGCTCGCCCCGCTGACCGATCAGCAGCAGCCGCTCGACCGACCGCCGGCCGTAGGGGTTGCCCGGCAGGTACCACAGCGCGGCCTCGCGGTAGCGCACGATCGCCTCGCGCAGCAGCGCGCGCCGGGGGTCCTCGAGCCCCTCGCCGGGCGGCGGCTCCTCGCCGGCCCGCCGGTTGTACTCGAGCACCAGCGCCTCGCCCGCCCGCCACTCGCCGCGCGAGACGAACCACACCCGCACGACCACCAGCACGGCGGCCAGGGCGAGCACGACGACGGCGGCGGCGGCGATCCGATACATGCGCCTCGCAGACGACGACGCGCTACACCACGTCGCGGCGGCGGAAGACGACCATCGCCAGCAGCAGCAGGCAGGCGGCGTAGGCCAGGCCGTACAGCGCCGCCCAGGCGACGTAGTCGCCGGGGACGAACGAGGCGTGGACGGTGCGGTAGCCCTCCTCGAACATCCGCCCGCTGGGGTAGAACAGGTAGAGGTTGGGGACGAGGTCGACGAGCCAGCCGAGCAGCGTGCCGGTGCCTTCGCCGGCGTTCTTGGCCGCCAGCTCGGCGAGCACGTCGCCGTTGCGGCCGATCAGGAACAGGCCGAAGGTGAAGATGCCGCTCATGAACGGCGTGGCGAAGGACGAGAAGAACACGGCCAGCGCGGTGATCACCACGGCCTCGACGGCGACCAGCGCGAGGAACGGCGGGAGCGGCGCGGGGACGCTCATCCCCTTGCCGAGCAGGATCAGCACGAGGACCGCACCCATCAGGGCCAGGGCCAGCAGGATCGTGACGACCAGGCCGACGAACTTGCCGGCGACGAACTGCCAGCGGGCGATCGGCTTGGAGAGCACGGTGAACAGCGTCTTGCGGTCCAGCTCCTTGTACAGCAGGTTGACGCCGGCGATGGTGGCGGCGAGCATGGTGAACAGCGAGATGCCGGCCAGCCCCACGTCGACCACCACGCGCTGCTCCTCGTGCAGCGACAGCTCGCCCAGCACCAGGCCGAAGAACAGCATCGCCACGGCGAAGAACACGATGCCGTAGAGCAGACGGTCGCGGACCGCCTGCCGGAAGGTGCTGCGGGCGATGGCGAGGACGGCGTTCACGGGGACCGAGGATAGACCACAACGGCGCCGGACGTGCAATCCGCGGCGACGATCCCGGAGTCCGTCGTCGCGGAGTCGCGGCGCCGGCGTCGGGAGGAGTCCGGGCATCCGCCCGGCAAGCCGCAGCGACTCCCCGACCACGACGACGACCACGACGACGACCACGTCTTCCGGCGAGGGTCCGGAGGCTGCGGCGGAATCGCGGGCGGGCTCAGGGTGCGGGCGGCGCGGAGGGCGAGGTCTCGACGACGCGGTAGACCTCGTGCTCGACGAACAGCCGGACCAGGTCGGCGTCGAGGTGCCGGTCCTTGGTCTCGAGCCACAGGATGTCGAGGGCGCGGGGGGTGGGGACGGCGCGCTTGTAGGGGCGATCGGAGGCGGTGAGCGCGTCGTAGATGTCGGCGATGGCCATCAGCTTGGACTGGATCGGGATGTCGTCGCCCTTGAGCCCGCGGGGATAGCCGGTGCCGTCGAGCTTCTCGTGGTGCGAGGCGGCGATGAACGGCAGGCGGTGGAACCGGCGGCCCCACGGGATGCGCGAGAGGAAGTCGAAGGTGTGCTGGGCGTGGGACTGGATCTCGTGCACCTCCTCGAGCGTCAGGCTGCCGCGCGCGATCTGCAGGCACTCGACCTCGCCGGCCAACAGCAGCGGCCGCGCCTCGCCCTCGGGCGTCGCGTAGGTCAGCCGGGCGATCTCGACGATCCGCCCGGCGTCGCCCTGGGCCAGCACGGTCGGCTCGTTGGCGGCGCGGACCAGCCGCAGCGACTCGTCGAGCATCCGGATCCGCTCGGCGGTCTCGGCCTCCAACGCCTCGACCTCGGCCCGCGGCGCGCCGCGCTCGAGCAGCTCCAGCTTGCGGCGGTACAGCGCGGTCTCGGCGGCCTGGCGGGCGTACTGGAAGCGGGCGAGGATCAGCTCCAGCGTGCCGGGATACAGCTTCTTGGCCTTGAGCAGCACCTCCTCGCGCACGCCGACCTTGCCGAAGTCGTGGAGCAGGCCGGCGTAGCGCAGCTCCTGGAGGTCCTCGGGCGTGAAGCGCACGGCTTCGAGCCAGCCGCGGTCCGCATCGTGGACCTGCTTGGCCAGCGCCACGGTGAGACCGGCGACGCGGACCGAGTGGCCCATCGTGGTGGGGTCCCGCTGCTCGATGGCGTGCACCGAGGCCTGGACGAAGCCGTCGAAGGCCCGCGCCATGTCCTCGTAGAGCAGCGCGTTCTCGACGGCGACGGCGGCCTGGGCCGACAGCGCCGAGACCAGCGCCTCGCTGCGGGCGTCGAACGGCACGACCCGCCGCTCGAAGTCCTCCGAGCTGCGCAGCGGGCCGTCGCCGAGCTTGCGGTTGATCAGCTGCAGCACGCCGATCAGCTCGTCGGCGTGCGAGACCATCGGCCAGACCAGCATCGACCGGCTCTGGTAGCCGGTGCGCTGGTCGAAGGAGCGGTCGAGGTTGAACGGCGCGTCGGCCGGGGGGTGGTAGGCGTCGGGGAGGTTGAGCGGCTTGCGGGTGACGGCGACCGAGCCGGCCACGGACTTCATCGAGATCGGGACGGTGAACTCGGCGTTGCCGGCGAAGGAGACCGAGTCGTTGCGCGAGAGCTTGAAGCGCAGCGTGGTCGGCGGCTGCCCCCGCTCGGGTCGCTCGACGACGTACAGCGACGCCGCGTCGGCGCCGGTGATCCGGCAGGCGTAGGTCACGATGCGGCCGAGCAGCGTCCCCAGGTCGCGCTCGGCGGACAGCGCCACGCCCACGGCCAGGAGGTCCGACACCTCGGCGTCGCGCCGCGCCAGCTCGGCCTCCAGCTCGCGGATCCGGACCGCCGGGTCGTTGGTCGGCTCGCTCACCGTGACTCCCCTTCCCGGCGGCCGTCGTTGCGGGGCGCGCCGGCCGGCCGCGCGGCCTCGTAGGCCAGGATGATCTTCTGCACCAGCGGGTGCCGCACGACGTCCTTCTCGTTGAACAGGCAGATCCGGATGCCCGGGACGTCGGCCAGCAGCTCGCGCGCCTCGACCAGCCCCGAGCGCACGTCCGGCGGCAGGTCGATCTGCGTGACGTCGCCCGTGACGACGGCCTGGGAGCCGAAGCCGAGCCGCGTGAGGAACATCTTCATCTGCTCGTGGGTGGTGTTCTGCGCCTCGTCGAGGATCACGAACGAGTCGTTGAGCGTGCGGCCGCGCATGAAGGCCAGCGGAGCGACCTCGATGAAGCCGCGGGCGATCAGCTCCTGGGTCTTCTCCAGGCCCAGCATGTCGTGCAGCGCATCGTACAGCGGGCGCAGGTAGGGGTTGACCTTCTCGACCAGGTCGCCGGGGAGGAACCCGAGCCGCTCGCCCGCCTCCACGGCCGGCCGGGTGAGCACGATGCGCTGGTAGCGGCGGGCCTGGAACGCGGCGATGGCCTGGGCCATCGCGAGGTAGGTCTTGCCGGTGCCGGCGGGGCCGACGGCGAACACGAGGTCGTGGGTGCGCAGCGCCTCCACGTACTTCTGCTGGTTGACGCCGCGGGGGGTGACGGCGCGCCGGCCGGCGGCCACCAGCACGACGTCGGCGTGCAGCTCGCGCAGCCGGACCCCCTCCCCGCCCTCGACCAGGGCCACCGCCTGCTCGACCTCCTGCGCCCGGACCGGCGCGGAGGTGGCGGCCAGCTCGAGCAGCTGCAGCAGGCAGCGGCGGGCGCGGGCCACCGGCTCGTCGGCCCCCTGGAGCTGCACGCGGTCGCCGCGGCTGCCGGCCGCCACGCCGAACGCGGCGGCGACGTGGCGCAGGTTGCGGCCTTGCGCTCCGAGCACCTTGCGCAGCGCCTCGGGGTCGTCCACGGTCAGCTCGACGACGGGCACCCCGGGCACCAGTCCGTTGCCCCCGTTCGCCGGTCCGTCGCCTTCCTGGTGCGGAATCGAGAGGCGCTCCTCGTGCGGTTCCCTCATCTGGGCCCCAACCTAACGCAAAACCGGGCGTCCGACAAACGGGTCCGTGGAATTCGGGGCCGCCGGCGGCTACGATGCGCGCATGGGTGCGCTGCGCCGGTTCTTCGGCCGACTCGGTCCGGGGTTCCTGCTGGCCGCCGCGGCCGTCGGCGCCAGCCACCTGGTGATGTCGCCGCAGGCCGGGGCGCAGTACGGCTCGGCGCTGCTGTGGCTGGTGCTGGCCGCGCACCTGCTCAAGTACCCGGCCTTCGAGTTCGGCCCGCGCTACGCGGCGGCGACCGGCGAGTCGCTGCTCGCCGGCTACGCCCGGATCCCCGGCCCGCGCGGGTGGGCGCTGTGGCTGACGCTGGCCGGCACGCTGCTGCAGGGGGTCGGCGTGCTGGCCGGTGTCGCGGTCATCGCCGGCGCCGTGCTGCGCGTGCACACCCAGAGCCTCTCGGTCGCGACCTGGAGCCTGCTCGTCCTCGGCCTGGTGCTGGCGCTGCTGGTCGTCGGCCGTTACCGCTGGATGGACCTGCTGAACAAGGGGATGATGCTGTTCCTCGCCGCCACCACCGTGGTGGCCTTCGCGGTCGCCGCGCCGCCCGTGGAGGACTACGCGGCGCTCGTGGTCCCCTCCCTGCCGGCCGGCTCGATCCCGCTGGTCGCCGCGATGCTGGGCTGGATGCCCACCGGCATCGACGTGTCGATCTGGCACTCGATGTGGACCCTCGAGAAGCTCGACCTGCTGAAGATCCCGGCCGGCTCGGGCGGCGCGAAGGAGCGGCTGCGCACCGCGCTGCTCGACATGCGCGTCGGTTACGGGCTGTCGCTCGCCACCGGCGTGATGTTCCTGCTGCTCGGCGCGACGTACCTCGCCGGGCGCGGCGCCGAGCTGCGCGGGGCCGACTTCGCGCGGGTCCTCGCCGGCGTCTACGAGGGAACGCTGGGCCGCTGGATGTACCACGCCTTCCTGGTCACCGCCTCGTTCGCCATGTTCTCGACGGCCTACACCGTGATGGACGGCTTCTCGCGGGCCTTCGAGGGCTCGCTGGCGCAGCTGCGGCGGCTGCGACGGGAGGCCGCGGCGGCCTCGTGCGAGGAGCGCGCCGCGGCCTGCGGTCCGGCGTACTGGAGCTTCCTGGTCGGCACGGCGCTGGTGGCGGCGGGCTGCATCACCGCCTTCCCGCAGCCGGTGGCGCTGGTGACCTTCGTCGCCACCGTCACGCTGCTGCTCACGCCGGCGCTCTACGCCTTCAACGTCTGGTGCGTCACGCGCCGCATCCCCGACCCGGCGCTGCGCCCGCCGCGGGTCACCGTCTGGCTCGGCTGGGCCGGCGTGGCGTTCATGGTGGGCGTGGCGGCGCTGGCGGTGCTGAACGCGGTCGGTTGACCGTTCCGGACGGAGTTTCCGATTCCGCCGGGGAGGGGCGCCACGCTGGCCCCGAGCGGCGTCGAGGGGCCGAGTGCGCCCGCTGGAGCACTCGGCCCTCGCCCTGCGGGCTCGGGCCTACGTGGCTCCACTACCGGATCCGGACCACGACCTGTGGCCCCCGGTACTAGCCGCGCAGGCGTCCCAGGAACCCGACGACGAGGGCCAGCGGCAGGTTGATCGCGGCGACGAAGGCCAGCACCAGGCCGACGGTGAGGCCGACGGTCCAGGCCCCGGCGACCAGCCGCGCGCCGGCGCCGGCGACCAGCGCCAGCGCGCCGGCGAGGACCAACAGGGCGAAGAACGCCAGGCCGCCGGGCAGGCTGCCCTTGAGGTCGGGTCGGCTGGGGGAGATGTGGCTGCCGACGCACAGCGCGAGGTACAGGAAGACCCACAGCCGCCAGGAGCCGAGCTGGGCCGGCGCGAACATCGTGCGCGCGGCGTGCGCGACCGTGTCGCGGAGTCCCTGGCCCAGCGCGGTCCAGCCCGCCGCGTCGCCCGGACCGGCCGGCAGCGTCACCTCGGGCACCCGCAGCGTCCCCGGCAGCAGCAGCTGCAGCAGCGCCAGGATCGCCAGCGACCCGCCGAGCAGCGGGGCGATGCCGATGAAGAAGGTGCCGAGCACCTGCCACGGGCTGCGCCGGTTCCAGGAGTGGTTGACGTAGCCCAGCGTGCCGGTCTTGGGGTCGGGCTGGAACAGCACCAGCTTGTCGATCCGGTGGCGGAACAGGAGGCACATCGCCGCGTGCGACAGCTCGTGGATCGGCACGCCGAGCCAGCCGGTGACCAGCACGGCGCGGCGGCCGGCGAGCCGCGTCAGGCCGACGGTGAGCCGCCGCTCGGTCCCGTGCAGCACCAGGCCGGCCAGCGCGGGCGGGCCGACGAGCAGGCCGAGCGC
>CAZMRP010000291.1:0-6642 GCA_964568275.1 uncultured Myxococcales bacterium | reverse complement strand
CGCTGACCGACGACCAGCGCGCGATCCTCGCGGTCGTGGCGGGCGAGGAACGCGGTCGCGAGCCGGTGGACGCGCGGCACTACGTGCAGACCAACGAGCCGCGCCACGACGACTGGTTCCCGCTCCTCGACGGTCTCGGCGGCGGCTACGTCGGCGTCGGCTCGGACCAGAACTACACGCTGTGCGCCCGGGCCCGCGCGGAGCTCGTCTGGCTGATGGACTACGACGTCGTGGTGACGCAGGCCCATCGGCTGTTCCGCGCGCTGATCCTCGCGGCACCGGATGCGCCGGCGTTCCTGGCCTTCTGGGGGCGCGCGGGCACGACGGCGGCGCGGGACGCCCTGGCGGCCCGCTGCGGCGAGGACCCGGACCACGACGAACTGTGGGCGCTGTACCGTGCGCACAAGTCGTCGCTGCGCCACTACTTCGGGCGGTTGGCGGAGCTGCACGCGAACGGGGCGCCGAGCAGCTGGCTCTCCGACCCGGCCGCGTACGCCTGGATCCGCGCGCTGTACCTCGCGGATCGCGTGCGGATCCTCAAAGGCGACCTGCTCGGACGCACCGTCCTGCCGGCCATCGCCGCCGCCCAGACCCGACTCGGCATCCCGGTGCGCGTCGTGTACCTGTCCAACGCCGAGCAGTATTTCTTCTACAACAGCGCGTTCCGCGAAGCGTTCGCCGCCCTGCCCGTCGACGACCGCTCGCTGGTGCTGCGCACGCTGAACTTCGCGGACGACCAGGGGGTCAACCGGATGATCTGGCACTACCAGGTGGAGCCGGCGCGGCACTTCGCCGAGCAACTCGCCCGCCCCGAGGTCGAGCGCTACGACGACCTGGAGCCGCAACCGACCTACGACCCCCGCGGCGGACTGTCCCGGCTCGGCTTCGAGGCGCCGGCCCCCTGAGCGGGCGCTAGGGCGGGCAGTAGCTCTGGGCCAGCACGCAGGTCTGCACGTTCGAGCAGCCCGACAGGTAGTAGGTCGAGTAGACGTGGTTGCTCTCGATCCCGTCGACCACGACCCAGCTCTCCCAGTGTCCGAGCACGCCGAATTCGCAATCGGTGAGGCCGACGTCGAGCGGGAACTCGAGGCGCGCGACGCCGTAGGCATCGATCCGCACGTCGTTCGGCGGCTCCGTCTCGGACGCCGGCACAGCCGGTGCGTACGCGCAGCTCACGTGCCGGTTCCACTTGTCCACCCGGGCGCCCGGACGGCCGCGCACCTGGTAGTACTGCAGGTAGTCGGGCGCCGGGTGCGCCGTGCCGAGATCGGCGCAGGGCGGCCCCTGCTCGAACGCCGGTTCGTCGAAGCAGCCGCCCTCGAAGCAGTACTCGCCCCAGGCACAGCCGTCCTCGTCGGTCCGCGTGTCGCAGTCGTCGTCGATGCCGTTGCACTCGTCGCCCGTCGCCTCGCAGCTCGTCCAGCCGCAGCCGATGCAGGACTGATAGCCGTCCGTGCCGCAACTCGTCGTGCAGGACAGGACGTCGGTGGTGTCGCAGTCCTCGACGCCGCTCCGCACGACCCCGTCGCCGCAGCGGGCACTGCGACAACTGGAGAGGCAGGCGTCGTCGTCGGCGGAGTTGCCGTCGTCGCACTCCTCGCCGCTCTGCACGATGCCGTCGCCGCAGCGCGGAACCTCCGTATCGACCGCGCTCTCGGCGAGTTCGTCCGCGACGGCATCGTCGGGCCCGGCGTCGTCGGCTCCGGCATCCGGTCGGGCGCTGGGGACGCAGTGCAGCGCGCCCAGCGGTTCGTAGCCGGGGGCGCAGTCGCACGCCGGCGCCTCCGCCTCGACGCGGCAGATCCCGTGTCCGTCGCAGTCGATCCCCGCACACGGGTTGGCCGCCACGTTCGGCTCGCAGGCGGCGCCGACGGGGTGGTAGCCGGCGGCGCAGACGCAGTACGGGATGTCGGCCACGGCGACGCAGTAGCCGTGGCCCGAGCAGCCGATGCCGTCGCAGGCGCTCGTGGAGGGTCCGCCGCAACTCGCCAGGAGCGCCCCCGAGCCGAGACCGGCAAGCAGGATCGTGGCACGGACGATGGGCATCGCGTCGGGTCCTCCGCATCGGGGATTATGCGCGGGGTCCACCCCGGGCGCCAGTCGTCGACCGGGGGCTGTCGTCGACCGGGGGCCGGTTGCGGGGCGCCGGCCACGGATCCGGGCCGCCGCTGCCCTGCCCGCGACGGCCCGTCCAGGCCGACCACGAGGCTAGGCGCGCCGGAACGTCAGCCCGTGCTTGCCCTTGTCGACCCGCACCGTGCTGCCCGGACCGAAGTCGCCGGACAGGATCGCCTTGGACAGCGGCTCCATCAGCTCGCGCTGCAGGGCGCGCTTGAGCGGCCGGGCGCCGAACTGCGGATCGAAGCCCGTCTCCGCCAGCCAGTCCTTGGCGGCATCGGTCGGCGCCAGCGTCAGCTCGCGGGCCGCCAGCAAGCGCTCGTAGCGCTGGAGCTGGATGTCGACGATTCTGCGGATCGCCGCGCGGTCCAGGCGGTGGAACAGGACGGTCGAATCGACCCGGTTGAGGAACTCGGGCCGGAACGTCTCCCGCAGGGCCCCGAACACCAGCTGCTCCATCTTGTCCCGCTCGCTCTCCTCGAGGTCCTGGATGAACTGGCTGCCGACGTTGGAGGTCATGATCAGGATCGCGTTGCGGAAGTCGACGGTGCGGCCGTGGCCGTCGGTGAGCCGGCCGTCGTCGAGCACCTGGAGCAGGACGTTGAAGACGTCGGCGTGAGCCTTCTCCATCTCGTCGAGCAGCACGACGCAGTAGGGTCGGCGCCGCACGGCCTCGGTGAGCTGGCCGCCCTCGTCGAAGCCGACGTACCCCGGCGGGGCGCCGATCAGGCGGCTGACCGTGTGCTTCTCCATGTACTCGGACATGTCGAGCCGCACCATCGCCCGCTCGTCGTCGAACAGGAACTCGGCCAGCGCGCGGGCCAGCTCGGTCTTGCCGACGCCGGTCGGGCCCAGGAACAGGAACGACCCGATCGGGCGGTTGGGATCGGACAGGCCGGCGCGCGCCAGGCGGATCGCGGCGGCGATGGCCTCCAGCGCCTCGTCCTGCCCGACCACGCGTCGCCGCAGCCGCTGCTCCATCTCCAGCAGCCGGCTGGACTCCGCCTCCAGCATCTTGGCCACGGGGATCCCGGTCCAGCGCGAGACGACCTGGGCGATGTCCTCCTCGGTCACCTCCTCGCGCAGGAACGACCCGCCCTCCGCGGCGGCGCGCTGCAGCTCGGCCCGGGCGGCCTCCAGCTCCTGCTCGAGCGCCGGGAGCTTGCCGTAGCGGATCTCCGCCGCGCGGTCGTAGTTCGCCTCCCGCTGCACCCGCTCGGCCTCGGCCTTCAACAGCTCGCTCTGCTCCTTGGCCGCCTTGATCCGGGCGATCAGCTGCCGCTCGTTCTCCCACCGCGCGCGCATGCCGACCGAACGCTCCTGGAGCTCGGCGATCTCCCGCTCTACCTCCTGCAGCCGCTGGCGCGAGGCCTTGTCGCTTTCCCGCTTGAGCGCCTGACGCTCGATCTCCAGGCGGGTCTGTTGCCGCTGCAGCTCGTCGATCGGTCCGGGGAGCGACTCGACCTCCATCTTCAACCGGCTCGCCGCCTCGTCCACCAGATCGATGGCCTTGTCGGGGAGGAAACGATCGGCGATGTAGCGCTGCGACAGCCGCGCGGCTGCCACCAGCGCGGCGTCCTGGATCCGGATGCCGTGGTGCACCTCGTAGCGTTCCTTGAGCCCACGCAGGATCGAGATCGTGTCCTCGACCGTCGGTTGACCGACCACCACCGGCTGGAACCGCCGCTCGAGCGCCTTGTCCTTCTCGACGTGCTTGCGATACTCGTCGAGCGTCGTGGCGCCGATGCAGCGCAGCTCGCCGCGGGCCAGGGCCGGCTTGAGCATGTTGGCCGCGTCCTGGGCCCCCTCGGCGGCGCCCGCACCGACCAGCGTGTGCAGCTCGTCGATGAACAGCACGACGGCGCCGGCGGCGTTCTCGATCTCGCGCAGCACCGCCTTGAGCCGGTCCTCGAACTCGCCCCGGAACTTCGCGCCGGCGACCAGCGCCCCCAGGTCGAGCTGCAGGACGCGCTTGCCCTGGAGGCTCTCGGGCACGTCCCCCGCCGCGATCCGCTGCGCGATCCCCTCGACGATCGCCGTCTTGCCGACCCCCGGCTCGCCGATCAGCACGGGGTTGTTCTTGGTCCGCCGCGCCAGCACCTGCATCGAGCGGCGGATCTCCTCGTCGCGACCGATCACCGGGTCGAGCTTGCCCTTCGCCGCCTGCTCGGTCAGGTCCCGCGTGTAGCGCTTGAGCACGTCGTACTTGCCTTCGGGATCCTGATCGGTGACCCGCTGGGTGCCGCGCGACTCCTGCAACGCCGCCAGCAGCGCCTCGCGATCCGCCCCGGCCTGCCGCAGCGCCTCGGAGGCCTCGCCGTCCTTGCCCTCCGTCATCGCCAACAGGAAGTGCTCGGTGGAGACGAACTGGTCCTTGAACTGCTCGGCCTCCTTCAGCGCCCGGTCGAACAATCCCTTGAACGTCGCCCCGATGTAGGTCTCGCCCCCTTCGACCCGCGGCAGACGCCCCAGGGCCAGTTCCAGCCGCTTCTCGACGACGACCGGCGCCGCACCGGCCTTTTCGAGCAAGGGGCGGACGAGGCCGTCGGGCTGGCGCAACAGCGCCCAAAGCACGTGAATTGCCTGGATTTCCTGGTGTCCGCGCTCGCGCGCCAACTGGTCCGCATCGGCCAACGCCTCGCGCGACTTCACCGTCAGCTTGTCGGTCCGGATCATCGACCCACCTCGTTTCCGGCTGCTCCCATACGCCGGTAGCACCGCCAGCGTAAGCATCTCCGCGTTGGGATCAAACGCGCGGACCGCCGCGCCGGCTCGCCCGGGGGCCCGGCAAGCGCCGCCGGAGCCCGGTGGGCGAGCCACTTGTCGGCGCGGGCGTCTCGCGCTAAGTTCCCGCCCCGTGAAGTGGTGGATGCCGGTGCTGCTGGGTTTGGGGCTCTGTGCCGGGTGCGCGACGGAGATCGGGGACGAGTGCGGCGCGAACGTCGACTGCTCGGCCTACGGCGACCGGGTCTGCGACACGACGGCCTCGGGCGGCTACTGCACGATTCTCGACTGCCGCGCCGACAGCTGTCCCGAGGAAGCGGTGTGCGTCGCGTGGGGCGAGGGGGTGTCGCGACGGACGTTCTGCATGCGCCATTGCGGCTCCGACGAGAACTGCCGCGACGGTTACCAGTGTTTTGATCCCGGACGCTATGCGGTCGAGCACGCCGGCGAGCCCGACTTCGATCCGGCGGACTACGGCGTGATCCTCGACGCAAGCCCCGGAGGACCGAGGTTCTGCACGCGGGACTGGTAGCCCCCTCTTCTGCCCGCACCCGAGAGACGGGGACGGGACGCGGGGCCCCGAGCCGAACCGGGGACTGGATGCGATGACACTTGGCCCGCTGATGTGGCTCGCCGGAACACCGGACGCTACCGCGCGCGCGGTCACCGTCGGCGTGTTCGACGGCGTGCATCTCGGCCATCGCGCCCTGCTGCAGCGGCTGCGGGACGAATCCGCCGCCGGCCTGACCCCCACGGTGCTGACCTTCGACCGCCATCCGCTGAGCGTGGTGGCCCCCGAACGGACGCCGGAGCGGCTGACCACCGACGACTGCCGGCTGGAGTTGCTGCGCCAGGCCGGCGCCGCGGCCGTGGTCGCGTTGCCCTTCGACGCGGAGCTCGCCGCCCTGACGCCCGAGGCCTTCGTGCGCGACGTACTGCGGGGGCGGCTGCAGGCGCGGGTCGCGGTGGTGTCGTCGGCCTTCCGCTTCGGGGCCGGCGGCCGCGGCGACTCCGCGGCGCTGCAACGCCTCGGCCGCGAGTTCGGCCTCGAGGTGCGCGAGGTTCCGCCGCTGATGCTCGACGGACGACGCGTCTCCTCGACCCGCATCCGCCAGGCGCTCAAGGCCGGCGACGTCGAACGGACGGCCCGTCTGCTGGGCCGACACCACGTGCTCGACGGCGTCGTCGAGCACGGCGCGGGCCGCGGCCGGGACCTCGGCTTCCCCACCGCCAACCTCGGCGGCCTCCAGGTGCTGGCGCCGTCGGCGGGGATCTACGCGGCGTGGGCGCGCTGGGACGACGAGCTGCGCGCGGCCGCGGTGTTCATCGGCCGCCGACGAACGTTCGAGGGCGACCGGACCGTCGAGGCCCATCTGCTGGACACCGACGCCGAGTTGTACGGCGCCCGGCTGACGCTCGGCTTCGTGTGCCGGCTGCGCGACGATCGGCGCTTCGCCGGGGCGCAGGAGCTGAGCGTCCAGATCGCTCGCGACGTGCAGGCCGCCCGCGCGGCGCTGGCCCCGCTGTTGTCCGCAATTCCGGCTCCGGCGCCGTGCCGCTGGGGACCCGCAGAGCCGTTGACGAGGTGAGCCATGGCAGGCTTCCACGAGCGCTTCCTGGCCAAGCTTCCGCTGTCCGTGCTGCGCGCCGTCGCCCGGCGCATGGGCGTCGAAGGCGGTGAGGACCTCGAACGCGAGGCCCTGATCGAGCGGCTCACCGCCACGCCGCGGCAGCACGCCGCGTCGCTCGGCCAGTCGTTGCGCCGGCTGGTCGGCCGGCTGCCGGGCGGAGTGCTGCGGG
>CAZMRP010000290.1:0-6644 GCA_964568275.1 uncultured Myxococcales bacterium | reverse complement strand
CGCCACTTGGGCGCCGTCGGACCCGAGACCCCGCTGGGTGAGCCCGGACGACGGCGTTCGGCGAATAGGACGCCATCCGACTGCCGCCGGCGTGGAGCGGAGTGCCCGAGCGGGTCCTCCGGCCGCCCGAACCGAGGCCTCGGGACGCCCGTCGGAAGACTTGCCTGGGTCGGGCCTCACCGGCCGATCATGTAGCGGGGCGCGGTGTCCTCCGGGAACGCCTCGGTGATCTGCCGCGCCGCCCACTCCGCCGTCGGGTTGGAGGTCACGTTGAAGTGGGCGACGGTCCGTCGGTCGTGCGCCAGGACGAGGAAGACGTAGAGCACGCCGAACCGGATCGTCGGGACGGTGAAGAAGTCGATCGACGCGAGACTCGTCACGTGGTTGTCGAGGAAGGTCCGCCAGCTTTGGGACGGCGGCTTCTCGTGACGGACCATGTACTTGGCGACGGTCGCCTGCGAGACGTCGATGCCGAGCTTGAGGATTTCGCCGTGCACGCGCGGCGCGCCCCAGGTCACGTTCTGGGACGAGATCGTCCGGATCAACTCGCGGACCTCCTGCGGGATCGGCGGTCGCCCAGGCTTGCGGCGCTTGCTCCTCCAGGTCCAGTACAGCCGCCAGCCCCGACGAGGCCAGGCGATGACCGTGTCGGGCTGGACGATCCGGATGCTGTCCTTCCAGCCGGACCAGATGCGCGAGACCCAGACCAAGAGGACCCGGTCGCGGAGCTTGAACCTCAGCTTGGGACGGGACCGGGTCGGGCGCGTGATGATGTCGAGCTGGTGCTCTGGCGCGACGTTCCGGGCCGCGAGGCCGCACCGGCCCGTGAACGCCGACCAGAACGCGCGAGCCAGTCTGCGGAGGATGGAGAACATGGGCGGCTTCCCTACCACGGCGGCCAACAGGAAGTCCTACGATCTCGCGGCGGACGGCGTTTCCAGCAGGGACAGGCCGGTCGCGTCCGACGACCGCGATCCCGGGCTCGCGACGCTCGCGAACTCGACGGCTGATCTGGCCATGACGCACTTCATGACGCACCGACGGAGTTACTGGTAGTCAGGGGACGGGGTTCTGTCGATGAACAGGACCGTGCTTGGATATCCGCCCGCGTCGCGTCCATCCGGCGCCTTGCCGGTCGCGGCAGGCTCGGACTAGGATGACGGCCGACGTGGGGCGGACGCCGCGAGCGCGGCGGGCCCGGAGGTCGTGATGTCGCGGACCCAGTACCTGTCGGTCTTGGCGGCGCTGGCAATGGCCGGGTGTTCCGACCAGGTCAACCCGGATCCCTGTGCCTGGGTGACCTGCTCGTCCCGCGGCTTCTGTATCGCCGAAGAGGGGATCGCCTACTGCGCCTGCATGCTCGGACACCACCCGGTGGGCTTGACCTGCGTCGTCAACGACGCCGACCTGCCGTGCGACGGCGTCGATTGCTCGGCTCACGGCGTGTGCCGGGGCGACGCCACGGCGATCACCTGCGACTGCGACCCGGGGTACGCACACCTCGACGAGTCCGACCCGCGGTGCGCCTCGATGGAATGCGATCTGCTCTGCGTGCCCGACGCCGACGACGACGCCGACGCCGAGTCGGACTTCTCACCCGACACCGCCGTCGACGTGGATGCCGATGCCGGGGTCGAGACGGAGGCGGCCGTTTCGCCCGTTTGCGGCAACGGCGACGTCGAGACCGGCGAGGAGTGCGACGACGGCAACGACGACGACACCGACGCCTGCGTCTCCGGTTGTCGGAACGCCTTCTGCGGCGACGGGTTCATCCTGGCCGGGACCGAGGATTGCGAAGGCGCCAGCGTGACAAGTTGCGCGACCGCCTGCGGAACGGTCGGCACCCAGTCGTGCGTCGCCTGCCGTTGGGCGGCCTGCGCGCCTCCGGCCGAGATCTGCAACGGGCTGGACGACGATTGCGCGAACGGCCCGGACGACGGCTTCAGCTGCGTCGTCGCCGCGTCGACGAGTTGCGTTGCCTCCTGCGGCTCCACCGGCACCCAGAGCTGCTCGGCCGCCTGCGAGTGGGAGGCGTGCGTGCCGCCGGCGGAGACGTGCGACGGGACCGACAACGACTGCGACACGACGTGCGACAACGGCTTCGGCTGCTGCCGCGGCCGAACCCGGAGCTGCACGACGAGTTGCGGCTCGACCGGCAGCCAGACCTGCGGTTCGTCGTGCACCTGGCGCTCCTGCGCCCCACCGTCCGAGACGTGCAACGGGACCGACGACGACTGCGACACGACGTGCGACAACGGCTGGGCATGCTGCAGCGGAGCGACCCGGAGCTGTACGCGGACCGAGGTCGTGCCCGACTGCTACCCCGCCTGTCTGCCGGGCGTCGAATGCGGGCGCATCTGCGGCGGCGGGCACCAGAACTGCCAGTCGACATGTGCCTGGGGCGTGTGCGTGGGTGCCACGGACTGCGGCGCCTGGATGTGCACGGAGTGAGTCCGTCGGGAGCGTTGCCCGGCGCGGTTGGTTCGCCCGGAGCTCCGGCGCCAGCTCGACCAGCGCGAGGTCGTCGAACCAGGCGGTTCCGGTCACCGTCGAGCCCATGTGCCCGAGGGGGCAGCCGATCCCGGGGGCCGTGGTGTAGACGCTCGCAGCATTGCGCGGGTCGGCGATCGTGGGAGGCGCGGGACCACCGATGTGGAAGGAACTGGGATGCCGTCGGCCTTGATGACTCGCAGCCTCGCAAGTGGCCGCGCCGAGCGCGATTCGATTCCCGCGCTTCCGGGTGAGCGTCTCACGCTTCCGTCCCGGCTCACACGGCCGGCCCGGGCGGTCACGGCTCCGGCCGGCTCTCGGCGAGGCAGTGCCGGCGGACCAAATCGACGACCCAGCGCGCGGACGCGAAGGCCTGCGCCGCGTCCTCGGCCTGGTAGAACTCCGACGGCGTCAAGTCCTCGCTCCCGTAGAACGAGAGCTCGCGGTCGCGGCGCAGGGTCCGCGAGATCCTCGACAGCCGCTCCACCTCGCCGCGCACCGCCTCGGGCAGCCGCTCGAGGTTCTCGCGCAGCAGCGGGCTCACGTCGTGCACGCGCGGCACCTCGATCCCCGAGTGGCGCAGCAGGGCCTTGAGCGCCAGCTCGATGACCTCCTGCGACTCCCGGACGACGTCCGCGTGGCTCCGCTCCCGCTCCAACACCTCGATCGCCTTCACCCGGGCGCTCGCCCGGTCGAGGTAGTCGCGCACGAGCGCCAGGTTCCTCATCCCGCCTCCTCCTCCCGCCGCACCCAGTAGGCGTGGCCGTACGCCGTCCGACGCCGCAGGGCCCCCGTCGCCACCCGCTCCCGCAACGCGCCCAGGAACGACGACACCGCCGTCCCCCGCTCCCACAGGACCATCCCGTCCATCGCCACCTCGATCCACAACCCCCCGCAGCTCGCCGCGTCCGACGGCAGCGCCACGAGGTGGGGGTTCGGAGGATGGCGGAACCCCCTGACGTCGACCGCTTCGTCGAAGCACCCGTACAGCGACCGCGTGATGCGCACGTCACGGTCGAACACCACCAGCAGGTCCACGTCGGAGCCGGTGCCGTGGTCGCCCCGGGCCATCGAGCCGAACAGCACGACCGCCAGCGGCTGGCGGGGGAAGGCCGCGACCATCCGCTCGAGGAACGCGCCGTCGAGTCCGAGCGGGGCCAGACGGTCCCCGACCGCCGTCCCCGCGAGTCGACGGACGCAGTGTTCATTGAGCGACAGGCCGAGGCCGTGCGCCTCCGTCGCGAGCCGCTCGTGCAGGTCGCGCCCGACCCGCAACAGGAACCTCCCCGAGTAGTTCTTCGTCTTCATCACTGATACCATGATACCAGCGACGGATTCATCAGGCAAGACGAATGCTTGTAACTCGCCAAGGCCACGTTCACACCAGTTGGATCGTGTTCCGGATCGCCGTCCAGGACTCCCGCTCCCGCCGATCCGACGATCGCCTCGAACGCGCGGAACGATCAATGCGCGTGGAGCAACATCAGCCCAGGCTGGCGAACCACTGCGCACGGCACAGCCCCCCGGTCGGGGCCCCTCGGTCGACGCCGTTGTTCCCGCGCACTCGGCGGCGGTCGCGGCGGATCGAACCGGTGCGCGGCAGGCGGCCGGGACCGCGGCGGCCCGACCGATCGCAACAGGTCGCGGACGGCGTGCGCGAGAACTGCTATCGTTGCGCAACGCGCGGCCGTCTCGGGAAGCACCGCCGCGGACCACCTGGTGCCCGAGGCGGCCCCGGAACGGGGGAGGACCGACGGATGGGACGGATCGCCGGTCGAGGAACGGGGCTGCTGTTCGGCGCCGCCTGGATGATGCTCTCGACCCCGGCCGCAGCCGACACGCACGCGGCGGCCAGCTGCGAGCGGACGGACGTGCAGGCGGCGGTGGATGCGGCCGCCGACGGGGACACCGTGACGATCCCGGCCGGCACGTGCAGCTGGGCGACGCCGCTGCAGCTCGAGCTGCAGGCCGGCGGGAGGTCCCTGGACGTGCTGGGCGCCGGGATCGACTCGACGATCGTGCGGGCGGAGACCGGCCTGGCCGAGGTGAACGGCGCGGCAGGCAAGTCGTGGCGGCTGTCCGGCCTGACGCTGGAGACCGCGTACACGGCGCCGGAGCAGACCGGCATCTTCGTCGGCGGTGCGAGCACGAGCTGGCGGATCGACCACGTGAAGTTCGTGTCCCACGCCGCGCCGCATCCGCCCTTGCGCCACATCCGGGTCGCGGGGACGACGTACGGCGTGATCGACCACTGCGAGATGACCGGAGCGGTGGCGAGCGCCGTGGTCGTCGACGGGGAAGACTGGGACACCTGGCGCGCACCGCAGGCCTGGGGCACCGGCGAGGCGGTGTTCATCGAGGACAACGTGTTCCGTGCGGTGCCGCTCAACGACGCGGTGGCGGCCGGGACCACCGACTGCCAGCGCGGGGGCCGGTTCGTGTTCCGGCACAACCTCGTGGAGAACCAGATCACCCAGTGCCACGGCTTCGACTCGGGCCAGCACGCGAGCTGCATGAGCATGGAGGTCTACGCGAACACCGGGACGATCCGGACGGCGACGGCTTCCTCCTGGGCCTGGCTGGGACAGATCCGCGGCGGCACCGCGCTGTGGTACGACAACACGTGGGAGGTCGACCCGTACGAGTTCCCGCCCGCCGAGGCGGGGGTGTGGCTCGGCGATGCGATCGCGCTGCGGGTCTACCGGGCCGAAGGCTCGTCCTACGGCTGGCACGCCTGCGACGGCACGCCGCTCCGGCTGTGCGACAACATCGACACCGACTGGGAACCCCAGGACGGCTCGTGGTGGCCGCTGAGCTGCACGAGCGACGCGGACTGCACGGCGGACCTCCACGGCGGCGACCGGGACGCCGTCTGCCGCTGGCGACTGTGCAGCGGCAACGGGATGGCGCTCTGCGATCCGGCCCGCGGCGACGCGGACTGCGCCGACCGCGGCTTCGGCACGTGCAGCGCCTTCCTCGACGGGGCGGGGGACGGCACGCCCTGCTTCCAGCAGCCGGGCCGCTCCACCGACAACGTCCTGCGACCGGCCTACGAATGGAACAACTCCTGCGTCGGCGCCCAGCCCTCCGCCTGCGTCGGCGGCCTCGGCTCCGGCAACGTGCACTTCGGCGAGGACGTCCCGCAGCTCGTGGAGAACGTCGACTACTACAACTTCCGGCCGACCGGTTTCGACGGCACGGCCGGCACGGGTCGCGGGCTGCTCACCGACCGCCCGACGACCTGCGTGCCGACGGTGGCCTACTGGGCCACCGACACCAACACCCTGTACTGCTGCGACTCGACCGACACCTGGAGCGCCTGCTACACGCCGTACCCCTACCCGCACCCGCTGCAGACGGGCGGCGGACCGGACGGCGACGGCGATGCCGACGCCGATGCCGATGCCGACGCGGACGACGATTTCGTCGCCGACGACGTGATCGACGCGAGCCCGGACCCCGGGGGCGACGACGGCTGCGGCTGCGTCGTCGCCCGCGAGCCCGGCCTCGAGGCGCTGGTATGGTTCGGCCTGCTGGCGGTTCCCGCGCTGCGGCGTGTCGGCCGTCGTCCCCCGCCGGGCCGACGCCGATTCCCCGCCGCGCCCCCGTTGTCCGTCCCGACAATCGGATCGCACGGGCGCCGTGGCGGCAGGCCCGGTCGGAACGACCCGCGGACGTCCCGGGCGTAACGGGCTCCGGTTGCAGCGTGTGCGGGGATTCCGGGAACGACGGGGAGACAGCGGGCAAGGCACCCGAACCGGACAAGCTCCAACTCGACTACTTCGACCGATTCCGCCTCACACGCACTTGCCCCGCGCGCGGCACGGCCCCCAGCGCCGCGGCGAGGGCCTCCGGCCGCACCGGCTTGCGCAGGTAGCCGTCCATCCCCGCCGCGCGGCAGCGCCGCTCCTCCTCCGCCCCCGCGTGGGCCGTCACCGCGATCACGTGCGCCTGCCGCACCGCGGGACGCGGCGAGGCGCGGAGCGCCTCGAGCACCGCGTAGCCGTCGAGCCCCGGAAGCTGTAGATCCAGCAGCACCGCGTCGAACGGCCGACGGGTCGCGCGGGCCAGCGCGGTCAACGCGCGGCGGCCGTCGGCGACGGCCCGCACGTCGTGGCCGAGGGCCGCGAGCGTTTCCGAGAAGAACATCCGGC
>CAZMRP010000289.1:0-6654 GCA_964568275.1 uncultured Myxococcales bacterium | reverse complement strand
GACTTTCGGGCTTTCGGCGATCACCCGCGATCCCTCGGCAAACTGCAGCGCGCTGTCGCCAATCTCGCAGATTGCCGTGCGAACGTTCCTCGACACCTCCTTCACGTTGTGTTTCAGCGTCTCGAACTCGCCCGTGTAACGGCCCTGGACCGTCCGGGTGAAATCTTTCCGGGCCATCGCCTCCAGCACGGCCGCGGCATCCCGCAGCGGTTCGACCACCGCGTCGAGCATGTGGTTGATCCCCTCCACCACGCTGCGGTACTCGCCGTGATGGGCGCCGGCATCGGCGCGGACATCGAGACGGCCTTCCACGGCGGCCGCCGCGAGCGTTCCGGGTGTCCCGTCCGACGAGCCGACCGTGGTCCTGCCGCCCGGGGTGCAGCAGCACGACGGGTTCCTCTGGCGCCTCGCCCTCGGCCTCGGCTACGCAGGCGCGTGCGTGGCCGACCGCGACTACTGGACCGGCCGCGTTTCGCGCGAGTGGGAGAGCCTGGTCGGAGGCGGCTTGAACATGGCCTTCGGCGGCTCCCTCGACGAGTCGTGGTACCTCTACTTCGACTTCAACACGAACTACCCCCAGCTCTTCGCGTTCGGCGCGGGCGTCGGCGTGTACCTGGAGGACAACTGGTTCCTCGACGGAACGATCGGGTACCAGGTGCCCGTCGACGGCTACGTCGCGATCACCGCCGGCAAGGAGTGGTGGGTCGGCGAGCAGTGGCTGACGGGCCTGTCGGTTCGCTGGATGGGCAGCACCGGAGCGACCGCGATGAACGTCGATTGGACGACCTCCGTCACCTTGAACTGGTCGTTGACCTACAACTGAAGCCGGCCGCAGCGTCCGCGCGACGACCCCCCGTTCGGCCGACCGGCCTCGGGGCGCGCGGTCGTCCGGCCGCAGCGCCTGCCCCGCGGCGTGCTTGCGGGTCGCGGACGGCGTGCGGGGACCGAGCCTCGGGCTCCGGCGGGACTCAGGCGGACTTGTGCTGGTAGAGGTGGACGTCCTGCTGCGGGAAGGGGATGTGGATCCGCTCGGCGTCGAAACGCTTCTTGATCTGCTCGTTGAGGAGGAAGAAGACGTCCCAGTAGTCGTCGGTCTTGACCCAGCAGCGGACGGTGAAGTTGACGCGGCTGGCGGCCAGCTCGGCCACGGCAATGGTGGGTGCGGGGTCCTTGAGGATCCGCGGCTCGGCGTCGATCAGCTGCTGGAGCACGGACCGCACGCGGTCGAGGTCGTCGCCGTAGGAGACGCCGGCGACGACGTCGACGCGGCGCTGGTCCTTGGCCGAGTAGTTGGTGATGTTGCCGCCCATGATCTGCGAGTTCGGGATGATGATCTTCTTGTTGTCCGGGGTGACGAGGATCGTGGTGAAGATCTGGACCTCCTCCACCACGCCCATCACGCCGCCGCCCTCGACGAAGTCGCCGACCCGATAGGGCCGGAAGATCATGATCAGCACGCCCGCGGCGAAGTTGGCGAGCGAGCCCTGGAGGGCGAGGCCGATGGCGAGGCCGGCGGCGCCGAGGATCGCGATGAACGATGTGGTCTGGATCCCGAGCTGGCTCACCGCGGCCAGGATCACGATCGTCAGCAGGATGAAGTAGATCAGGTTGCCGACGAAGCGGATCAGCATCTCGTCGACCTTGGAACGGCCCATCATCCGCCGCACCAGCTTGGCCAGGTACTTGGCCACCCAGCGCCCGAAGATCAGGATCGCCAGGGCGGCCAGGATCCGGACGCCCAAGTCCGTCACGAGTTGCTGGCCGTAGGACATCAACGCATCCAGGTTCATGCTCGTTCCTCCCTTCCCGATCCCCGGGGCAGCGCGCCGCCGGGGTCGGATGTCGCGCCGCCCTCCGCCCTGCGATTCCGGCTAGAACAGCCGGAGGCCGATGCCGAGCTGCAGGTTGAGGTTCACGTCCTCCATCCAGCCGTGCGAGCAGCTCTCGCCGTCCAGCGACCACGCCGAACCGCAGAGGATGCGGCGGCTGTCCTGCACGGGCGCGTAGTCGCCCGTCAGGAACACGTTGACCAGCTTGTGGATCGCCCACTCGACGTACAGGCCCACGAACACCCGGGCCCCCGTCTGCTTCTGCCACTCGGTCGCCCGCTCCTGGGCGTAGGTGTCGACGTAGACCTCCAGCCGCTGGAGCAGGCCGAAGGCGACCGGGTCGAGCTCGAAGCCCTCGAGCAGCGTCAGTCCGAACACGAAGGCCGAGCGCAGGCCGCTGAACTCCTCGTAGCCCTGGCCGACGCCGCCCCCGATGCTCACCTCGGCCCCGAGTCCGAAGATCCCGCCGAGTCGGACGCCGATCTTCGATCGGAGGTCGAACTCCGTCATCCAGTACGACGACCGGGCCTCGAGCGCCACATCGATGCGGGCGGGGTCGATCCCGTCGTAGACGCCCAGTCCCAGGCGGTAGGCGCCGACCAGCCAGGGCCAGCCCCAGGCGGCATCGATCGAGAAGACCAGCGGCGGCAGCGGGATCGCCGAGCGCGTGTAGCGATAGCGGCCCCCGCGGCCGGTCACCTCCTGCGCCGGTCGGAACCCGGGTGGGGTCGTCCCGTCGCCGGTGTCGCCGGTGTCGCCGGTGTCGCCGGTGTCGCCGGTATCGCCGGTGTCGCCGGTGGTGCCGGTGTCGCCGGTGTCGCCGCTCTGCCCCGAACCGGCGGCGGAAGCGGTCTCCTCCGGCATCGCCTGGATCTCGAGCTCGTCACCCGCTTCGATCGTGAACAGCTTCTCCCAGTCCGGATGTCCGGGCGCCCGCACGAGCAGCCCGTGGGAGCCGGGGGCGACGTCGCGCAGCGTGAGCGGCAGGATGCCCTGGGGGCGGCCGTCGAGGAACAGCTCGGCGTTCTCCACGGTAGAGGTGACGCGCACCGTTCCCGCCGCCGCGACCCCGCTGAGCTCGATCCGGACGGTCTCCTCCCGTCCGGTCTCGATCGTGACGCGTTCGACCGCCGGCGCGAACCCCGCGGCGCCGACCTCGACGATGTGCGTTCCCGGCGCGAGCCCCTCGACCACCAGCGGGGAGGGACCCTTGCCCTCGCCGTCGATGGTGACGTAGGCGTGGTCCGGGGAGGTCAGCACGCGCAGGATGCCGCCGTCGCTCCGGGCCGCCTGCAGCACGGCGTTGACCACCGTCCGCCCGCCGGCGGCGACCTCCACGGTCTCGCGGTGCGGCTCGAGCCCCGGCGCGCGGATCTCGAGCGCGTGGGGGCCCGGGGCCACGGCCGTGACCAACGTCGTCGTGCCGGCCGGGGCGCCGTCGATCAGCACCTCGGCGCCGGAGACGTCGGCGGCGACGAGCAGGTCGCCCTCCGGCTCCGGCAGGCGGCGCAGGACCACCTCGGCGCTGTAGGTCTGTCCCCCGGCCAGCTCGAACCAGCGCTCGACCGGGTGGTAGCCGTCGCGCGCGATGCGGTACAGGTGCCGGCCCGGAAGGAGGGTCGTGTCCAGCGGCAGCGTGCCGACCTGGACGCCGTCCACCGTCACCGGCACGGCCGCCGTGGCCAGCTCCACGTCGCTCGTGAGGAGTTGGAAGCGGCCCATCGCCTGGAGGGTGACCTTCACCTCCTGCGGGCTCCGCCGGATGTCGACCTCGGTCTCCAGCGGCGCGTAGCCGTCCAGCACGAAACGGAACTGGTGCGTGCCCCGCGGCAGGCGCACGGTGGCGGGGGTCACGCCGACGCGCTCCGCGCCGCCGTCCACGAAGACGGAGGCGCCCGCGGGCTCGGACTTCAGGTTGACCCGCAGTCCGCTGCCCGTCTGGGCGTCGGCGGGCGGGGAAACGAGCGTGACGGTCGCGGAAACCAGGACCGCCGTTGCCAGCCAACGATTCATGCCAGGTACTCCCTTCGTGGGCGCGCCGACGCCCCGGCGCCGAGCGGCGGGAGTCCGCCGCCTACGCGGCAGGTGTTGCCCGCCGCGGCGGTCTTCTTACGGCGGGCTGCAGATCCCGGAGCAGACGGCGAGCACCGCCTCGACCACCTCCGGATCCCCGGGTTGGACGGTGATCCCGTCCCGATCGTACGCGTAGGTGTACTCCGTGTGGTCGTTGATCGCCCGGATCCGGATGTCGTAGGTCGCCGTCTCGCTCAGGTTCTCGATCAGCAGCGAGTCGTCCAGGCGTTCGACGCACGGGTAGGTCTCGTCGTGGGTCCGCGTCGAGCCGTTCTCGTACAGAACGACCTGGATGTTCACCACGCCGTGGCGGTCGCAGCCGCCCACGTCGGAGAACCCGACCCACAGCTGGATCGACGGTCGGATCTGCTCGATGATCACCAGCACCGGGCCGTTGGTCCGGTCCGCGAGGACCTCCGTCGGCGTGCTGGTCGTGCCGACGTAGATCACGTGGTCCTCCGCGTCGCGCCCCTCGACCCGCAGGTAGTACCGTCCGACCTCCAGGTCCTGGAGCATGAACGACTGGTCCGTCGCGTCGCAGCTGACGGTCGCGTCGAGCACGGCGGTCGGCGCCGTGGGGGACGTCAGGACGTAGACCCGGGCCTGACGGATCCCGACGGCATCGCAGGTGCTGCTGCCGCTGCCGATGCGGTACGTGACGTGGAGATCCCCCGTGTCGGGCCCCGACTCCTCCTCGCAGGCCGCCAGGGGAAGCACGAGGAGGGCCAGCAGGCCGCATGCGAAACACCGTCTGCTCACGATCCACCTCCCTGTCGGGCGACGCGCGTCGCCCGTTGGGCACCCGGCGGCGGCTCCCGCCGCCGCGGATGCGGATTCCCCTGCTACTGCGGCGACTCGACCGAGGTCCGGAACACCTCGTGCTCGCTCGGGGCCGCCGCCGTCGCTCCGGCCTCGCCGGAGATGATGATGTCGAACGAAGTGAGCGTCGTGGTCGCGACCACCTCGCCGCAGCGGTCGTCCGCGTCGTAGGTCAGGTTGCCGACGCGCAACGGCGTCGACCCGGCCGCCTGGAACCAGACCGCATACGTGTCGAGCTCGGGCGCGAGACGGTCCGGCGGCAGGAGGTGCTGCACGGTCAACGTCACCAGGAAGTTCCCGCCGTCCTGCTCCTCGATCCTGACCGCCGCGTCGGCGTCGGGCGCCTTCTGGGTGCCGAGCACGACGTACTCCCGCACGCCGGCGCAACCGCCGAGCAGCAGCGACCCGACCACCATCACGCCGAACACCTTCGCCAGATTCCTTCGCATCGTACCGTCTCCCTTCGTTTTCGGTTCCCCGGAACGTCATTCGGCCGGTGCCGCGCACTCTCGCGCGTTCCTCTGCCGTCCACTCGAACGGGTCGAAGGATAGTGCCCGACGGGCGGGTTGGCAACCGGCTTTCACCGGGGACCTTCTTCGGGGCTCCGAAAGGCCGCTCGGCGCGCTTGGGGGACCGCGGGCAGCGCGAGCCGCGACGCGACGGTTCGTGACTCTTCCCGGGCCGCGGGCGATAATCCGCCCGATGCGGACGTTCACCACCCGCCTGCGCGCCCGCTACGCCGAGACCGACGCCACGGGCATCGTCTACTACAACGCCTACTTCGTGTACCTCGAGGTGGGCCGGATCGAGGCGTTCCGCGAGCTGGGGCTGACCTACGATCGGCACCTGCCGATCGTCGAGACCGGCTGCCGCTACCACGCCTCGGCCGTGTTCGACGATCTGCTCGAGGTCGAGACCGTGGTCGGCCAGGTGCGGTCCCGGGGGTTCCGCCTCGACGGCAAGGTGTTCCGCGTGGAGCCCGACGGCGCCCGCACGCTGCTCGTCGAGGGCTTCTGCGCGATGGTGACCGTCGATGACGCCAACCGGCCGATCCCGTTGCCGCTCGCCTTCCGGGCGGCCTTCGGCGAGCCGGTCGCGGGCGGCTCCTAGGGCGTCGTCGAGTCGAAAACGCCGGTTCTCGTCCGTCCTCCAACCCCTCTCCCTTCCCGTTGGTGGCTTTGCCACCACGGCTTGAATCCCTTGTTTCTTCGTGGTTTACTGTGGGGGCGCCGACGGCGTTGGTGCCGTTGCCAACGGAATCGGCCCGCGGAGCCGCGATGCGCACGGTGGTCCTCGAGCCGGTCCTCGATGCGAACCCGATCGTCATCGTCGACGGCGATGGCACGGTTCTTGATTGCAACCTCGCCTGGACCAAGCTGGTGTCGACGCGGCGGAAGACGGGCCTGAGGACCAGTCTGTTCGACGTGGTGGCGTTCGTCGGCGCGTCGAGCGCGCCGACCGCGGCGGCGCAGCGCGGCCTGCAGGTGCACCACGTCTCGCTGCAGGGACTCGAGCTCGATTCGCCGCTGGTCGGCGCGATCACCACCGCGGTGCTGGTGCCGATCGTCCATCGGCGGCGCGACACGTACCTCTGCATCCTGCTCTCGCCGCGGCTGTTCCACCCCGACGCGGTGCGGTTCTCCGAGCTGCTGGCGATGGACGCCTCGGTGTCCGCGCGGCACGACGCGGGGATCGAGGCGCAGCCGTTGGACGGTGGTCCGACGCCCGAACTGGACCTGACCGAGCTGGCGCTGCCGATCGAGGTCGAGGGGAGCCTTAGGGCCGCTTCGCGCCTGGTGGCGGCGGTGGCCGGTCCGGCGGCCTGCACGCCGGCCGAGCTGCCGAACGTGCTGGGGGAGCGGCTGCGCGAAGGGGTGCCGGGGCGCCGGATCCTGGTGGTGCACAGCGGGGGGCGGTTCCGGGCACGCTCGT
>CAZMRP010000288.1:0-6654 GCA_964568275.1 uncultured Myxococcales bacterium | reverse complement strand
GCGTCCGGCTGATGGGCCAACGCTACACGCCCGACGCCGGCATGATGGGCGGCCTGGTGTTCCCGACCGTCGGCCCGCCGACCGGCTCGCTCGACCCGCCGCCGTTCACGCTGGTCGTGACCGACCAGGGCCCGACCCGCGGCTTCTCCCGCGGCCTCGACGTGCTGCACCTGCTCGGCGCCCCCCGCGCGCGGCCGATCCTCGCCGCGCTCGGCGACGACGCCTACGACAAGTTCGACGAGGCGCTGGCGGGCGCGGCGAGCGCGCTGCCGCCGTCGGCCGACGACCCGGCCTGGCAGCAGAACCTGTACTGGGCCTGGCTGCGCGTGCTGGTCGAGTACGTCGCGCCGCGCCCCGTGCCGACGCAGCCGTTCGAGCTGCCCGAGGCGTGGGCCGAGCGCACGATGACGGCGGCGCTGGCCTCGTGGGCCCAGCTGCGCCACGACACGATCCTCTACGTCAAGCAGCCGTACACGGTGCAGGTCACCTCGGCCCAGATCGGGCCGCCCCCGCCGCCGCCGGTGCCCAAGGGGTTCGTCGAGCCGCATCCCGAGCTGTTCGCGCGGCTGGCCGCGCTCAACGAGATGACCCGCCGCGGCCTCGGCTCGCTCGACGCCCTGCCCGGCCACGCCGACGCGGTGCTCGGCGAGTTCGGCGAGCTGCTCGGCACGCTGCGCGACCTCGCGATCAAGGAGATCGAGGACCGCGCGATCGACGCCGCCGACAACGACTTCCTCGCCGGCTTCGGCGACCGCTGCGCCGACCTGCTCGACCGCATCGCCTCCCTCAACGTGCCGCCGCCCGACGAGTACGGCCGACGCGGCACCAGCGCGGTCGATACCTCGAGCATCCTGGTCGCCGACGTGATGACCAACCCCGACGCCCGCCAGGTCCTCGAGGAGGGCACCGGGTGGCTCGAGCCGCTGACGGTGGTGATGCGCGCTCCCGGCCGGGGGGACCTGATGGCCGCCGTGGGACCGGTGCTGTCGTACTACGAGTTCCGCTGGCCGATGGCGGACCGCCTGACCGACGAGAAGTGGCGCACCGTGCTCGGGTCGCCGGAGGCGCCCCCTCCCCCGCCCTGGGTCTGCTCCTACCGTTCCCCCTGCCCCGACTGAGAGGCCGCCGATGGCCGATGCCGAGCGCGAGCCCGACCTGCCGACGATCCGCGAGGCGGCGGCGCGCATCGCGCCGTGGATCCACCGCACGCCGGTGGTCACCTGCCGCAGCCTCGACGCGCTGGTCGACGCGCGGCTGTTCTTCAAGTGCGAGAACCTGCAGCGGGTCGGCGCGTTCAAGCTGCGCGGCGCGAGCAACGCCGTGTTCTCGCTCGACGACGCCGCGGCGGCGCGCGGCGTGGCGACGCACTCCTCCGGCAACCACGCCCAGGCCCTGGCGCTGGCCGCCCGCAACCGCGGCCTCACGGCCCACATCGTGATGCCGTCGAATTCGCCCGCGGTGAAGTGCGCGGCGGTCGAGGGGTACGGCGGCCGGATCACGTTCTGCGAGCCGACGCTCGCGGCGCGCGAGAGCACCCTGCAACGCGTCGTCGCCGAGACCGGCGCGACGTTCGTCCACCCGTACGACGACTTCCGCATCATCGCCGGCCAGGCCACCGCGGCCCTCGAGCTGCTCGAGGACGTCCCGGACCTCGACGCGGTCGTGGTCCCGGTCGGCGGCGGCGGCCTGGCCGCCGGCACCTGCCTCGCGGTGCACGGCCTGGCGCCGCGGATGAAGGTGGTGGCGGCCGAGCCGCGCAACGCCGACGACGCGTTCCGGTCGTTCGCCGCCGGGCGGATCGTTCCCTCGAACGACCCGCGGACCGTGGCCGACGGGCTGCGGACGTCGCTCGGCACGCGCAACTTCCCGATCCTCCGCGCGCACCTGGCGCGGGTGGCGCTGGCCTCCGAGGAGTCGATTGTGCGGGCGATGCGGCTGCTGTGGGAGCGGGCGAAGCTGGTGGTCGAGCCGTCCGGGGCGGTGCCGCTCGCCGCGCTGCTCGAGGACCCCGGCGACCTGCGCGGTCGGCGCCTCGGCGTGATCCTCTCGGGCGGCAACGTCGACCTCGACCGGCTGCCCTGGTAGCCCCTTGCCCCCGGGTCCGCCCGGCCGGTAGCCTGTCCGCACGATGGTCGAAGGGCTGCGCCGGGCGTGGGGTCGGTGGGGTCGGCTCGCGCTGACGACGAAGATCCTGCTTGGGATGGCCGCGGGCGTCGTGGCGGGCCTCGCGGCCGGGCCGCACGCCGAGGCGCTGCGCCCGCTCGGCCTGGCGTTCATCCGCCTGCTGAGCATGATGATCCTGCCGCTGGTCTTCGCCTCGCTGACCCTCGGCGTCGGCCGGCTCGGCGACGTGCGCGCCCTCGGCCGCATCGGCATCAAGACGCTGGTCTACTACCTCGGCACGACGGTGCTGGCCGTGACCATCGGCCTGGCGCTGGCGAACCTGGTGGCGCCGGGCGACTGGGTCGACGCGGAGTCGCGGGCCCGCCTGCTCGGCTCGACCGGGGTCGAGGTCGATGCCGCGCGGATCGCGGAGCTGCAGCACCACTCCGGCATCGGCCAGATCCTGCTCGACGCGATCCCGAGCAACGTCTTCGCCTCGCTGGCCAAGGGCGAGATGGTGCCGGTGATCGTGTTCGCGCTGTTCTTCGGGGCGGCGCTGGCGGCCCTGGGCCGGGAACGGGGCGGCCGGGTCACCGACCTGCTCGACGCGATCAACGAGGCGGCGCTGTGGATGATCGGCGCCGTGATGCGCCTCGCGCCGCTCGGCGTGGCCTGCCTGATGGCCTCGGTGGTGGGCCCGCTGGGCGCGGGGGTGCTGGCGTCGCTGGCGCTCTACGCCGCCGTGGTGCTCGCGGGGCTCGGGTTCCACGCGGCCGTGAGCTACCCGGCGCTGCTGTGGCTGCTGACGCGCCGGGGACCCGTCCGGTTCCTGCGCGCGGTGCGACCGGCGCAGGTGGTGGCGTTCTCCACGTCGTCCAGCGCGGCCGCGCTGCCGACGACGCTGAGCTGCTCCCGCGACCGGCTGGGCGTGGCGGACGAGGTCGGCGCGTTCTGCCTGCCGCTCGGCGCCACGATCAACATGGACGGCACCGCGCTGTACCAGGCCGTCGCCGCGCTGTTCATCGCCCAGGTCTACGGCATCCAGCTCGACCTCGCGGCCCAGGGCACGATCGTCCTGACCGCCACGCTGGCCTCGATCGGCACCGCCGCCGTCCCCGGCGCCGGCGTGGTGATGCTGGCGATGATCCTGACCTCGGTCGGCATCCCCGTCGAGGGGGTCGGGATGATCCTCGGCGTCGATCGCCTGCTCGACATGTGCCGCACCGCCGTCAACGTCACCGGCGACCTGGCCGGCGCGACGATCGTCGCCCGCTCGGAAGGCCGCCTGCAGGACGTCGACGACGGGTGAACGGGCCCCGAGCAGCCGCCGGGGGCGGGAGGCAGGCCGTGGCCGAGTACGGGTACTTCGAGATCACCAGGAGCTGCCGGAAGTGCGGGCGGCCGCTGCCGGTGAACGGACCGCTGGAGTTCGTGCGCTGCGCGGCCTGCTTCACCGTCAACCCCGTGCCGCTCGGCATGTTCTACCAGGCCTTCCGCATCGCCCAGGCGAACGACGAGAAGCTCGCGGCGAACGACACCCGGACGCAGACTCCGCTGGACGGCACCGAGGTCTACCGGCTCACCTGGGGCACGCATCCGCCGGCCTGCCCGACGTGCCGCGCGACGCTTCCGGAGGTCCCCGCGAGTGCCGGCACATGCCGCTGTCCGGGCTGCGACGCGACCTGCACGACGTTCGCCCCGCCGGAATGGCTGACGCGCATGCACCCCGGCGTCGCCCAGATCTACCTCGGCGCGCGGGAGGAGGAGGCCGGCGACGCGGCGGGTGCGCTGGCGGTCGATCCGTCGCATGCGCGTCCGGTCGCCATGCGCTGCCGGGTCTGCGGCGGAGCGCTCTCCATCACGGCCGACACGCCGCTCGACCACTCGTGCGGCTTCTGCGGCACGCGGTTCCGCATCCCCGACGCGATCTGGGACCGCCTGCACCCGGTCAAGGCCGTGCAGGGGTGGTTCGTGCGCTTCGTCGGGCCCGTGCCGCCGCTCACCTTCCCGGCGTCGCAGGAGTACCACGAGCGGTACGAGAAGAACCTCGGCCCGCTCGAGGATGCCGACGGCCGCATGAACCGGACCGCCCGGGGACCGTCGCGCTTCGCGTGCATCAAGCTCGGCAACACGTGCGGGAACTGCAAGGCCAGGATCCCGGTGAATGGCCCGCTGCTGCATCCCGTCTGCCCGACGTGCGGCGCGGAACGGAACTTCCCGCCCCAGGCCATCGGCAGCATGCTCGCCTGGGTGGCCGAGACGAAACCCCGCTCCGCGGGGTGGCTGTTCCACTCCGGCTTCCACTTCACGCACAAGATGACGCGGACCGCCCCCTTCTGCCGGCAGTGCGAGACGGACCTGCCGCTCGTCCCGCTCGGGACCGACGCGACGATCGAGTGCCCCAAGTGCTCCGCGAGCTACGCCACCTTCCCGGTCCCCGCGGCGATCCAGCCGTTCGCCGGTGCGGCCCGTCAGCTCTACTGCGGCGAGCGGGACGGCGACGAGCGTCCGGCACGGGAGAACGCCCCCGTCGTCCACCCCTGTCCCTCGTGCGGCGCGGAGCTCACGATCGGCCAGGAGACCGGCCGCGTCCACCGCTGCGAGTTCTGCGGCAACGACATCTTCCTCCCGGACGAGGTCTGGCACAGGTTCCACCCCGTGACGGAGATCCTGCCCTGGTTCGTCGACGCCGGCCGGGTTCCACCGTCCGCCGAGGCGGCGAGGCAGGCCAGGGAGGCTGCCGAACGGTGCAGGGTCGCCGCCGAAACCAGGGCGGAAGGCAGGCGACAGCGGCTCGGCTTCTGGCTCAAGCTCCTCGGTTGGCTCGCCATCCCCGCGGCCCTGCTGATCTACTACGTCCTCACCCGGAGCGCCGGCTGACGTCCGCGGTCTTCGGCCGAAACGACGCGTGGCGGGCTGTCGTTCCCGAGTACTCCGTCGAGCGGGGAATCAGAGTGGGGAATCACGCTTGACCACGGGCGACGAACGGAACATCCTCGGGGCCGTGGCCGACGATGGCAGCTCGCGGCGCCGGATGCTGTGGCGAGCCGCAGGACCGGCGGCCCGGGAACGACGGTCCGGCCACGCGGAGAGCCCAGGTCGACGGTCCGCGAAGGAGGATCACGACGATGAGTGTCCGCACCATCCTGCTCTGCCTGGCCGTGGCGGGACCGGCCGCCGGGCTCGGTTGCGACGACGATAGGCTCTGCTCGCCGAACTCCTCGGCCCTGGGCGGCACCAGCTGCATGATGGAGTCGGGCGAGTGCTTCGCCCACAACTACCGGATGGACTGCGAGCGGGGCGCGACCGGCGGCGACTACGAGTGCGAGTGCTTCCTGGACGGGATCAGCGCCGGCACCTGCACGATGGTCGACATCTGCGATGCGGGGGGCGTGTTCTTCGAGCACGGCGGCTCCGAGCAGACGGAGCGGATGTACCTGCGAATGGAGGCGTGTTGCGGGTTCGACGTGCCGTTCTGAGCCCGCGTGAACGGCCGAGGAGGGAAGTCGGATGAGCAAGCGTAGAACCGTGTTCGGCGCGCTGGCGGCGTTTCTCGCCGCCCTGGGTTTGACGATGCTGACCGCCTCGGGGTGCGACTGCTACGACTACGGCGAGCGGTGCTGGAGCGACGACGACTGCTGCTCCGGTTCGTGCACCACGCCCGACCCGGTCAACTGGCCGTCGATCTCGTACTGCGACTAGCGCGGCGCGGATCCGCACAGGGGCGGCCCACGACCGGTGGGCGGCGCCGCGCGGCGACCGCGGGTTCTTCGTGCGGCCGCGGCGGCGGGGTGGCACCTACCCGGACGACCACTCCAGCCTGCCCGGCCGCGCCCGCTCCAGGTCCTGCTTCAGCTCCGGCGACTCCATCCGGGCCCGCAGCGGCGTCCCCGGCGGGTAGCGGCGGTCGAACTGCCGCTCGAGCGGCCGGACGAGGCACGCCGTGTGCGTGGCCTTGCCCAGCACCAGGGCCGCGATGGTCGCGCCGAAGAACGCGAACGTCAGCCCGCCCTCGGTCAGCATCAGGGACAGGGCGACGTAGATGCTGAAGTACGCGGCGACGACGATCAGGACGTACCAGGCGAGGAACAGAGCCATCACGTGGCACAGGACGCGGCGGAGCCTGGTCGTTCGGAAGAACGCCTGCAGCTCGTCGCGGGCCCGCCGGTCGATTCGCCGCCGGCAGGCCTCGAGGTTCGACGGCGACCGGAGCCGGCCGAGCGCGCTTCCGGCCGCCGACAGCGCCTCGCGGTAGAACCCGTTCTGCACCACGCGCGACTCGGAGGCGTCCAGCAGCGGCCCGTCGGCGTCGCCCCGACGCGTCCCCGCCCAGACCACGGCCGCGAATCCGCACTCCGCGTCCGGAAAAGGCCTCAGGTCCTCCACGATCACCTCGTCGAACACCAGGAACACCGACCCGCCGGTCCGCTCCGTCGGCAGGAACCCCGCCTCGCCCTCGAACCCCGCCGCGCCCAGCGGCACGACCCCGACCGCGTCCCGCGCCGCCGACAGCCGGCCGGAGATGGGCCGGCCGCCGATCCGCACGTCCAC
>CAZMRP010000287.1:0-6657 GCA_964568275.1 uncultured Myxococcales bacterium | reverse complement strand
CCGCGTAGTCTGTGGCGTGCAACCGCGCGACCGGGTTCCGGCGGAGGCGCCCTCGCGGTTCGCGACGGGCGGTCGAGACACGAGGAGACGACGATGTCACCAGCGATCATCGGCAAGGCGAGAGCGGGCCGCCTGTGGCGGGGCACGATGCTGTCGGCGCTCCTCGGGTGCGCCCTCGCCTGCGACAAGGACGAGCCCTTCCACGTTCCCGCGACGACCGGGGAGATCGGTCCGGCGGGCGGCGAGCTTGTGGCCGGGGATGCCGCCCTCACGGTCCCCGCGGGAGCTCTCGACGAGCCGATCACCTTCTCGATCGCCCGCGCCGACGGGACGGCGGTGATCGACGACTTCGTCGTCGTCGGTCCGTTCCTCGAGATCCGGCCCGCCGGCACCGTGTTCGAGGTGCCGGCCGCCGTGCGCGTGCCCTACGACCCGCGCGCGCTCCCGGGCGGCACGGAGGCCGACCGGATCGTCGTCCTCACCGCGGACCGGCTCGACGGGAGCTTCACGGCCCTCCCGACCTCCGTGGACGCCGCCACGTCCACCGCGAGCGCCGAGGTCGCCCACCTGTCGCTGTTCGTCCCCGCCGTGGTGGACCCGTCGTCGGACTTCGCGCCCTGCCCGACGCACGGCGACTGCGACTGCTCGGAGCGCGCCGCCCGACCGCTCGACGTGACCGGCACGGCCGACCTCGGGCGACTCGTCCGGGCGCTGTGCATCGACCTCGACGGCAATCTGCGGGCGACGAGCTTCACCGCGACCGCGGATCCCCTGGTGGTCGACGAGGTCTACGACACGCGCTTCGACCCGGTGACGCTCGAGCAGCTCGAGGAGTCGCTCGTCGACCTGGACCTCGGCTCGCCGGAGCTCTGCCAGCCCGCGGAACCGTCCTACCTCGCCGGCGCGGACGGGGCGCACGACTGGAGCGTGCGGTTCGTCGAGCGCGACGACGTCCGCACCGGGGAGCGCTGGTACGAGGCGTTCCTCTCGGTCGGCAGCGCGAGCGGCTCGATCGCCTACTCGTTCAACGGGCACCTCAACACCGAGTCGCCCTACGTCGACACCAACCTGTTCTACGACACGGGCAACACGCTCGCGGCGCGCGTCAGGCCGGACGGGTCGGCCTCCTTCTACCTCCACATCTTCGCGGAGGCCCACGTCGATGTGATCGTGGTCGACGACCTGGACGCCGTCCTGGCCGATCCGCTGAGCTACACCGGGGCGGACGGTTTCGGCATCCCGGACGTCCGCGAGCGGTTCGAGCTGTGGGACGACCCGGCCGGCGAGCGCACCGACACCTACGACTTCGCTTCGCTCCAACTGGCGGGCGACCCCGACCAGCCGGGGCGCGACCGCCTGATCGTATTCGGCACGGGCCCGTCGCTCGTGCGGGGCTTCGAGGTGGACGGCGCGGCCTCCTTCACGGAGCTGCCGGACCTGGGACTCGACCCCTTCTGGAGCCAGTTCGGCTGGCAGAACGCGGGTCTCCAGGGCGGCGTGCTGCACCTCCAGAGCGCGGTGGCGTCCTTCTCCAACAGCGTGATCCTGGAGCTGGACCCGGCGGCGTGGGCGGTGCGTCGGCGCTGGGAGCTCGGCTGCATCGGGCCGCCCTCGCACAACGGATTCCAGGTCCTGGGCGGCGGCCTGCTCCTCCGGTTCGCCTTCGACGGGATGGTCGACGACGTGAGTCGCGTGATGTTCGTCCGCGACGGCGCCGTGCTCGCGATCGGCGACGTGCCGTTCGTCACGGTCCGGCCCACGTTCCTCGTCCATCCGGACGGTACGCGCCTCTACACCGCGCACACGCGGACCGGCGAGCTGACGGCGATCGCGGTGCCGTAGTCTCCGCCGGGCCCCCGGGTCACCCGCGGCGAGTCGGCGCGCCGGGTTGCTCGACCGGCGGATCTTCTGCACACTGCAGGCAGCGCGGGTGCCGGTGGAGGACGGACGGCCCTTCCACGACGGGGTGGAGGTGCCGTTCGCGGGCTCCGCACCGGACCTCGGCGCGTGCGAAGGGAGCAGGTCATGCGCGAGACCGCGGTCGGGGCGCCGCAGCGCCGCACGCCGGTCGCCCCACCGGGTCGTCGAACCTGATCTCCAACGGCACGTTCGACGCGGATGCCGGCGGCTGGAGTTCCTGGCCCGCGGCCGTCGGCGTCGCCTGGAGCGCCGACGGCGGTCTGACCGGAGGCTGCCTGTCGGCCACGGCGGTCGGCGCGGGGTCCGGGGCGCTGGTCAGCAGCCCGTCCTTCTCCATCACGACGGACCAGGGCTACCTGCTGCGCTTCGGCCTGCGGGCGGAGACGGCGCAGTCGGTCCGGGCCATCGTGCGCCACAACGACACTCCGTGGGAGAGCCTCGGGCTGTCCCGGGCGGTCGAGTTCGGTCCGACCCGGACCGACCACGCGCTGGCCTTCGTGGCCACCGGAACGCAGACGGGCCGCCTGGATCTCACCAGCAACAGCGACTTCGCGTTCTTCCTCGACGACGTCGACCTGCGCGAGGCCGAGGTGCTCGTGAACGACCGCGACGACGACGCCCGGATCCTGCTCAACCCCGCCGCCGCGCCCCGCGACGTGGACCTCGGCGGCGAGACCTATTGCGACCTCGAGGACCGCGAGGTGTCGGGCACGGTGACCGTTCCGGCCTACGGCTCGCGGATCCTCGTCGCCTGCCGGTGCAACCGCGACGCCGTCTGCAACAACCACGAGACCGCCGCGACCTGCCCCGAGGACTGCAGCTAGTCCGGCGCGGCGGCCCCGGCCGCGACACCCGGTGCGGAAGGCCGGGACCGAGTCGGTCCCGCTGCGACGGGTGCTACGGCGGCTTGCGGACCGCGAGCGTCCGGAGGCGGTTCATCGCCGCGGCCAGCTCGAGGGGCCGGAACGCCGCCCGGTCGCCCACGGGCCGGTCGGACAGCGCATCGAGGCCGCGGGCCGCGACGTCCTCGAGCACGAGCGCGACGACGTCGCCGATGGTCCGCCGGCCGTCCATGTGGCGGGTCGCGTGGTGCAGCGCGTCGCCCACGGCCCGCGTCTGGCTCGGATCGACGAGTTGCTCGACGGCGCCGAGGTCGATGTGGTGGGTGCCGAAGTCGATGGACTGCAGGCCCCGGGCCGAGATGCGCACCTCGTGCCGGCCGCGGCGGGCGTCGAAGCTCGCCGCCAGCGGAGCACGCGCGGTGAGTTCGCCGAACCGGGCGCCCCCCTCGGCCCGCCGCACGGTCCGATGGCGTTGCGCCACCGCGCGCGCCTCCGCCCCGACGTCGACCGGCGCGTACTCGACCATGCAGATCACGCGGTCGGCCACGTCCAGGTAGTCCCCCGAGCCGCCGATGACGAGGATCGTGGACACGCCGCGCTCGGCATGGAGCTGACGCACCTTGTCGACGAACGGCGTGATCGGCTCGAGCTGCTTGGCCACCAGCTCCTGCATCCGGTGGTCGCGGATCATGAAGTTGGTGGCCGAGGTGTCCTCATCGATCAACAGCAGCCGCGCGCCGACCTCGAGCGCCTCGACGATGTTGGCCGCCTGCGAGGTGCTGCCCGACGCGTCCTCGCTGGAGAAGGCGGTGGTGTCGCGGCCGAACGGCAGGTTGGAGATGAACGGCGAGATATCGACCTGCGCGACCCGGCGGCCGTCCTCGGCGCGGATCTTCACCGCCGTCGGGTCGGTCACGACCAGCTCGCGACCGTCCCCGGGGACGTGGTCGTAGACGCCGTCCTGCAGGGCCCGCAGCAGCGTGGACTTGCCGTGGTAGCCGCCGCCGACGATCAAGGTCACGCCGCCCGGGATGCCCATCCCCGCGAGCCGCCCGCGGTTCGGCAGGTCGACCTCGACGCGGAACGCCGGGGGGGAGGTGAACGGGACGACGCGGTCGGAGCGCAACGGGCGCGGGTCGATGCCGCTCGCCCGCGGGAGCACGGCGCCCTCCGCCACGAAGGCCACCAGCCCGCGCTCGCGCAAGCCGGCCCGCAGCACGTCCGCGTCCTCGATCGTCTCGACGTGGCGGCGCAGCGCCTCCGCGTCGAGGCTGCGGAAGCGGAGCGATGCCTCGACGATCCGCGGGAGTTCGTCGAAGAACATCGCCTGCGCGTCCCGGGCGGCGATCGAGCGGCCGAAGGCGGGCAGGCCCATCACGAACCTGGCCTCGACTTCGCCGTTCTCCGCGATCAGCACCGACGTCCGTTCCAGGACCTCCTGACCCGGTCGGTCGATGGCGATCAGCCCGCCCTTGCCCGAGCCGCGCTCGCCGCGCGCGAGCCGGCCGCAAGCGTCGCCGAAGCGCCGGGTCAGGAAGTCCCGCAGGGCGATCTCCCGGCTGCCGCTTCGCCGCAGCTCGGCGGGAAACCCCGCTTCCCGCGCCGGAACCCGGACCCGCACCCGGCTCGGCGCCGCGAACGGATCTCCCTGCACGTGGTCCACCTGCAGCACGTACCCCGGGAAGTCGTAGGCTCCCCGCAGTTCCTTGTAGGCCGGGTACCCGCGCCCGTCGATCCGGCGCAGCGCCTGCCGCAGCGACTCCGCCGACCCTCCGCCCAGCCCGCGGTCTTCCCCGCGCCCGCCCCTCGCTCCGTCGTGGCCGTCCCTCATCACGGCCCATCCTGCCACGTCGCCGTGCCGAGGGGACAGCCCGCGCCGCGCGCCGGCGGCTCAGCGACGGGCCAGCAGCTCCTGGGTCATCGCCCGCTCCAGGGCCCCGGTCAGGTCCTGCACCAGCAGGCGCTGGGTGATGACGGCGTTCAGGATGGTGCGCAGCGGCTCCAGGCGTGTTTCGGACCGTTCGTCGAGGTCGACCAGCTTCATCCCCCAGTCCGGGTAGAGCCGCTCGGGCAGGAAGTCATCGATCGCCAGCGGCAGCACGTCCTGGTGCCGCGGGTCGCGGAGGATCGACGCGTACAGCTCGTCGACCGCCTCCGCCGGCCCCTCGATGATCTGGAAGAACAGCCCGCCGCTGGTCATCAGCGCGCCGGTGATGCCGCGCGCGGCGTTGTGCTGCCCCGCGGCGTCGGCCAGCGCGGTGATCTCCGCGTGCGTCAACGGTTGCGCGTACCGGCTCACGTACTTGATGCGCTTGAACATCGGGCCAGCCTAGCGCAGGCCTTGGCGGCCGACAACGGGCGGCTGCCGTGCGAGGGTCGGCCGGCCGCCGCGGACGATGTCGCCGTCGGCGCACGAGGGTGGGGCCGCAAGCGGCCGCCGCCTGTGCTAGAATCCGCCCGCACGACGATGGGCACCGCTGGGAACAACGACGGACCTCGGGAGGGCCAACGACCCCAGGCAGACCGGGCTCGGGTTCCCCGGCCGCGGCGGAATCGGTGCCGCAGCCGGCGCAGAGGGACATGCACGACGGTCTGATGCTCCTGCTGGTCTATGTCCTTCTGGCGCTGGCCTTCTCCTTCCTGTGCTCGGTGGCCGAAGCGGTGCTGCTCAGCATCACTCCGTCCTACATCGAGGGCCTGAAGGAACGGCACCCACGCCGCGCCGCCCTGCTCGCGAGGCTCAAGCAGGACGGCCTCGATCGATCCCTGGCGGCCATCTTGACCCTCAACACCATCGCGCACACGGTCGGCGCCATCGGGGCCGGCGCTCAGGCCGCGGTGGTCTTCGGCAGTGCGTGGTTCGGCGTCTTCTCGGCCGTCATGACGCTGATGATTCTCTTCCTGTCCGAGGTCCTTCCCAAGACCCTGGGAGCCGTCTACTGGTCGAAGCTTGCCGGGCCGACGGCCTACTTCGTCCAGAGCTTGATCTTCGTGCTCTACCCGATTGTCTGGTTGTCGGAGAGATTCACGAAGCTGTTCTCGCGCGGCCGGAACGTGCACGCATTCAGCCGCGAGGAGTTCGTCGCCATGGCCCGGGTCGGCGAGCGAGTCGGCCAGATCGCCGGCACGGAAGCCCGGATGATCCGGAACCTGTTTCGCTTCGGCTCGATGGCAGTGGCCGATGTCATGACTCCACGCATCGTCGTTTCCGCGCTGCCGGAAAGTGCGACGATTGCCGAAGGGCTGGCCGCCATCGAACGGAAGCCGTTCTCACGGCTGCCCTTGTACCGGACCGATATCGATGACGTGGCGGGCTTCGTGCTCAAGGACGACGTGCTGCTGAGAATCGCCCAGGGCCGGGGCCACGAGCCGCTCGCTTCGTTGAAGCGAACCCTGCCCGTCGTGCCGGAGACCGTGTCGCTGACGGCACTCCTGGAGAACCTCCTCAAGGCGCGGCAACACGTCGCGCTGGTCGTGGACGAGTACGGCGGAACCGCCGGCCTCGTCACGCTGGAGGATCTCGTGGAGACCCTGACCGGGATGGAAATCACGGACGAGAAGGACGCGGTGGCGGACCTGAGGGCGCTGGCGCGCCGGCAGTGGCGGGAACGCGCCCTCGCCATGGGGCTCGAAGTGGAGCTCCTGGAGCCGGACACCGCGGACCCGGTCTCCCCGTCCGACGAGCGTCCGGGCCGGAAGAAGTGACGCGTCCGTTCGGCCGTGCTAGCCGGAGCCGTCCGGCGGGCGCCGCCGCGAGGTCACCGCGAGGACGGCGACGACGGCGGCGAGCAGCAGCAGCCCGACCACCAGCCAGGCGGTGTTCGAGCCTTCGGACTCCTCCGGTGCCTCGCCGCGGGAGCCCCGGTCGGCGGCCGGCACGAAGGCGACCTGGGGC
>CAZMRP010000286.1:0-6671 GCA_964568275.1 uncultured Myxococcales bacterium | reverse complement strand
GCCCAGCAGGTCCTCGAGCTCGGGATCGAGCTGCTCGGCGACTCCGCCGGGGAAGCCTCCCGCGGCGACGTGGACCCGCGGACCGCGGCCGGACGACCGCCGTCCGGCCGCGCGCGGCCGTCCGTCTCCGCCTCGGCCTCCGCCTCCGCCTCCGCCTCCGCCTCCGAAGAACGCCTCGAAGAAGTCGCTCCAGTCGCCGCCCCCCCTGCCGCCTCCGCCGCCGTAGCTCCGGTACTCGAAGGGCGCCCCGCCGGCCCAGTCGGGAGGGGGCTGGAACGGCTGGCCGTCGCGCCAATCGGGTCCCAGCAGGTCGTAGCGCCGGCGCTTCTCGGCGTCGGAGAGCACCTGGTGCGCCTCGTTGATCCGCTTGAACTGCTCCTCGGCGCCCGGGTCCTTGCAGACGTCCGGGTGGTACTTGCGGGCGAGGCGCCGGTAGGCCTTCGTGATTTCCTCGGGCTTGGCGTCGCGCGCGACCTCCAGCACCTTGTAGTAGTCGATGAACTCCATCGCGCGACCTCGTCCGCGACTACGTCGCTCCGTTGCGCACCACCACCACGCCCGCGGGGCGCAGCAGTCGATCCCCGAGCTTCCAGCCGGCCCGCTCGACCGCCGCGATGGCGCCGGTCGGGAGCGCAGGGTCCGCCGTCACCGCCAGCGCCTCGTGCCACGCCGGGTCGAACGGCCCCGTGGTATCGACCCGCACGACGCCCGCCCGCGCCAGCAGCTCGTCGAAGGTCCGCACGACGTCCTCCAGGCCGCGGCGCCATTCGGGCGGCGCCGTGGTCGAATGCCGGAGGGCGCGGTCGAGCGAGTCGCCCAGCTCCAGCCAACGGGTCAGCCGCTCCTGCTCGCGGCGAAAGACCTCGTCGTCGACCCGCTGGTCGACGAGCTTGCGCAGGTTGTCGAGCTCGGCGGCGAGGCGCAGGGCGCGGTCCCGCCATTCGTCCCGCTCGGCCTGCCACGCGGCGCGCGGTCCGGTCGGGAGGTCGTCCGTCGGCGCCGGGGCAATCGGCGCGTCTCCCGGGGCCGTCGCGGGCGCGTTCGGGTCCGGGGTCGGAGACGCCTGCGGGCCCTCGGGCCGGCTGGCGGATCGCTTGTCGACGATCGGGATGCGCGTCATCGTCTGCCTCTCGTTCCGTCGGTTCGATCCCCCCGGTTCCCAGCAAAACTAGGCACGATGTCGGGCAAGTCAAGCCCGCGAGCCGCGCCGGGGAGGGCGGCCCCGCGCGGTTCGGCGCGTTGGACGGCGCCGACCACCGCACGGCGCGCCGACGGACGAGGCTCCGCGTTGGACGGTCAGTCGAGGACGTAGCGCTCGCGCTCGAGCAGGTGCTCGGCCAGCGCGAGCTTCGCCGGGTTGGTGCGGAAGCGGTAGAGGCCGAGGAAGCGGCCGAGCTCCTCGAGGCGTCCGGGGAGCTCCGCGTCCTCGGAGACGTTGACCAGCAGCTCCTCGGCGCGGGCCCGCACGGCGCGCACGGCGCCGGCCAGGTAGACCTGCGCGAGCAGCGTCGGGATGCGGGCCTTGTCGGGCCCCGCCTCGCGGGCGAGCTGGCGGGCGCGGGCGACCATCGAGTCGACGGCGTAGGCCTCCATCATCATGTCGGCCAGGGCCAGCTGGACCATCTGCTGCTTCTGCAGGTCGGCCAGGTGGCGCTGGACGGCATGGTTGCTGGCGTAGAGCACGCCGCGCTTGAGCAGGTCGACCACGTGGGCCTCGTCGGCCAGCGGCCCGGACCCCGGCTGCGGCAGCTTGGAGGGGTCCTTGGCCTCGGCGGCGATGCGCTGCACGGCGCCCATCAGGTCGAACTGGTTCTTCATCGCGCGCTTGAGGATCGTCCCCGGCACGAGCATCCGGTTGATCTCGTTGGTGCCCTCGAAGATCCGGTTGACGCGGCAGTCGCGGTACACCCGCTCGACCGCGTACTCGGCGATGTACCCGTACCCGCCGTGGATCTGCACCCCCTCGTCGGCGCAGTACCACAGCGCCTCGGAGCCGGCGACCTTGAGGATCGACGCCTCGACCGCGAACTCCTCGATCGCCTTGACCACGCGGTCCGCGGCGCCGGCGGCGTGCTTGTCGATGTGCTCGAGGCGGGCGTCGATGGCGCCGGTGGTGCGGTAGCCCATCGACTCGACGGCGAAGGTCCGCGCGAACATCAGCGCCAGCTTCTCCTTGATCGCGTGGAACTTGGCGATCGGCAGTCCGAACTGCTTGCGCTGGTTGGCGTACAGCGCCGACTCGCGGAGCACGAACTTGCAGTAGCCGGCGCAGGCCAGGCCGAGCTTGAGCCGGCCGAGGTTGAGGATGTTGAAGGCGATCTTGTGGCCCTCGCCCTCCTTGCCCAGCAGGTTCTCCCGGGGGATCTTCGCGTCCTCGAGGATCAGCGAGCGGGTCGACGAGCCGTGGATGCCCATCTTGTGCTCCTCGGCTCCCGAGGAGACGCCCGGCGTGTTCAGCTCGACGATGAACGCCGTGAACTTCTCGCCGTCGATCTTGGCGAACACCGTGCCGACGTCGGCGAAGCCGGTGTTGGTGATGAACATCTTCTCGCCGTTGAGGATCCAGTGCTTGCCGTCCGGGCTGAGCGTGGCGCGGCACTTGGCGCCGAGGGCGTCGGAGCCCGAGCCGGCCTCGGTCAGGCCGTAGCAGCCGAGCAGTTCGCCGGTGGCGAGCCTCGGCAGGTAGCGGGCCTGCTGCTCCGGGGTGCCGAAGTAGACGATCGGCAGGGTGCCGATGCCGGTGTGGGTGGCGTGGCCGACCATGAACGAGCCCTGGCCGACGAGCGCCTCGGCGACGATGTTCGAGGTGGTCTTGTCGCCGCCCAGGCCGCCGTGCTCCTCGGGCACGTCCACCGACAGCAGCCCCAGCTCGCCGGCCTGCTTGAGCAGCCCGGGCAGGACGCCCGGTTCCTTGGCCTCGATCGCCGCGTCCCGGGGCTGGACCTCCTTGACGATGAAGTCCTGGGCCGTCTGCTGGATCATCCGCTGGTCGTCGTTGAAGTGCTCGGGCGCGAACACCGGCGCCGAGCCGCACGGCTCGAGCAGGTACGACAGTCCCGGCGCTTCGAACTTGCTGTACTGGCCCATCGCGTCGCCTCCTGTTCCGAGAATGAATGTCCGTTCAGCCCCGGAAGGCTAGTCTCGGCGGGCCCGGGTTGTCCAGCCCAAACGACGACCGGACGAGGCGGGAATACGGGCGGTCCCGTGGAGGTTGGTGCTATAGTCCCCACCGACGAGAGGCGAAGGAGGAGACAGCGCATGCGTCGTTCGACCCGGACGTGGATGCTCGCCGCCCTCGCGGTCCTGCCGCTCGGCCTCGGGTGCGCGAAGAAGGACCCGGGCGGCGGTCCGCGGGATGCGGGCGGCTCGATCCTGCTCACGCACCCCGACGGAGCTCCGCTGGTCGCGCCCGTGATCACCAACCCGCCGCCTCCCGTGGCCGGGTCGGGGGAGCTGCGGCGTTGCCGCGTGGCGCTGCGTCGTCCGGACTGGGGACCGGGCGGCGGCATGGGCTCGATGCAGTTCAAGCTGCGCACGTTCCGCGGCCGGGGCACCCGGGCCGAGGTGCTCAAGCTGGCGCGGGAGTCGATCTGTCGCGAGGACGGCATCCCGCCGGAACGCTGCACGGAGGACCTGTTCCTGTCGGACTACGAGTGGTGCGACGGGGATCCCACGCCGGAGCGCCGGCCGCTCAGCCCCGAGGTCCAGGAGATGGCCGACCGCATCCGCGCCGGGGCCGGGATCGACCAGCCGGTGCCGGTCGGTGTGCCGCCCGTGGCGGACGGCGGCGCGGACGCCCCGGCGGCGGACGCTCCGCCGCCCGACGAGGACGCGGTCCCCATCATCTTCTAGCGTTGCCGGTGGGTGGGAGTCGGAGGCGCCGAGGGGGATCGAACCCCTGATGGAGGTTTTGCAGACCTCTGCCTTACCACTTGGCTACGGCGCCAACCCGCGCTCCGGCGGCCCGGTCGGGGCCCCCGCGCGGCCGGGCGGTTTCGTACCATCCCGACGCGGCGGGTGTCAACGGGTCCCGAGCTTCTGCAGCTCGCGCGACAGGCGCATCGCGCAGAACTGGGGTCCGCACATCGAGCAGCAGTCGTCGGGCAACTCGCAGCCCGCCTGGCGCTCGGCGCGCAGGCGGCGCGCGTGTTCCGGGTCGAGCGCGTGCCGGTACATCGCTTCCCAGTCGAAGCGGTAGCGGGCCTCGGACATCGCCCGGTCGCGCTCGCGGGCCCCGGGGCGGCCGAGGGCGACGTCGGCGGCATGGGCGGCGATCCGGTGCGCCACGACGCCGACCCGCACGTCCTCCAGGTCGGGCAGGCCGAGGTGTTCGCGCGGGGTGACGTAGCACAGCATCGCCACGCCGTGCAGCGCGGCCAGGGCACCGCCGATCGCCGAGGCGATGTGGTCGTAGCCGGCGGCGACGTCGGTGACCAGCGGGCCGAGCACGTAGAACGGCGCCCCGTCGCAGACCCGTCGCTGCCGCTCGACGTTCTCCGGGATCAGGTGCAGCGGCACGTGGCCCGGTCCCTCGACCATCACCTGCACGTTCCGCTCGCGGGCCCGGAACACCAGCTCGCCCAGCACGTCGAGCTCGGCGAACTGGGCGGCGTCGTTGGCGTCGGCGCCGGAGCCGGGGCGCAGGCCGTCGCCCAGCGAGAGCGCGAGGTCGTAGCGGCGGCACAGCGCCAGCAGCTCGTCGAACCGCTCGTACAGCGGGTTCTCGGCGCCGTGGATCAGCATCCACTGGGCCATCAGCGCGCCGCCGCGACTGACGATGCCCGTGACGCGCGATTGCACCAGCGGCAGGTGACGGCGCAGCAGGCCGACGTGCACGGTGACGAAGTCGATGCCGTCCGCCGCGTGCCGCTCCACGGCCGCCAGGAAGTCGGCGGGCGTCAGCCGGCGCAGGTCGGGCTCGGCGGCCAGCAGGTTGTAGACGGGCACCGAGCCGACCGGCACGGTCGAGGCGGCGACGACGGCGCGGCGGATGGCGTCGATGTCCCCACCCGTGGACAGGTCCATCACCGCGTCGGCGCCCATCCGTACCGCGACGTCCAGCTTGGCCAGCTCGGCGGCGATGTCGGACACCGCGGACGAGTTGCCCAGGTTCGCATTGATCTTGCACAGCAGGTCGGCGCCGATGGCCGACGGCTCGAGGCTGCGGTGTCGCACGTTGGCCGGCACGATGGCGCGGCCGGCGGCCACCAGCTCGCGCAGCCGCTCCGGCGCGATCCGCTCGCGCTCCGCCGCGAACGCCACTTCCTCGGTGACCGTGCCGCGGCGCGCGGCGTCGATCTGCGTCACGACCTCGGTCCGTTCACAGCGGGTCCAGCGGTGTGCGGTCAACTCGTCGCTCCTCCCGTGCACGTCGGTTGTGTGCCCGGGGCCCTGGACTAGCACAGGGGGCGGTTCCTGCCAACCCGTCGGGCCGCGGAGGTCGGGCCGCGGAGGCCGTCGGGCCGTGGAGGCTGTCGGGCCGCGGAGGCTTGACACGCCGCCCGGCGCGCGGCTCACAATCCGGGCGTTCGTTCCCGACATCCGAGGCTGGGACAGGAAAGGGAGGAGTACCATGGCAGTGGCGACCGGAACGTACACCGGCAGCGGCTCCGCGCAGACGGTCAGCACCGGGCTGGCGAACATCCGGGGGTTGCACATCATCCGGCCCGTGGCCGGCAAGTCGATGATCGCCCAGACGGTCGACCTGCTGCCGAGCGTCGCCGGGGCCGGCGCGTTCATGCAGAACGGCACGCCCGCCGTCGGCATCGCGCTCCAGGCCGGCGGCGTGTTCGTGGTCAGCCACACGAACTGGATCGTCAAGGGCGAGAAGTACGTCTGGGAGGCCCGCAGCTAGGGCGCGCGGCAGCCGGACAGCAGCAGGTAGACCGCTCCCGCGTCGGTGCGCCCGGCGGGACCGTCGAAGTTCGGGGCGCCGACCAGCAGGTCGGCCAGCCCGTCGCCGTCCACGTCGGGGCCGAGCGCGACGGCGAAGCCGAACTGGTCGCCGCGGTGCTCGCCGTCGATCGTCCGGACGACCGCGCCGTCGGCGCCCGAGACGAGGAACACCCGTCCGCGGGTCGAATCCGAGGCCGGCGCCCCGACGGCCAGGTCGGGCCGTCCGTCGCCGGTGGCGTCCGGCCCCACGGACAAGGCGACGCCGAAGCTGCCGTCGTCGGCGGAGCCCGCGAGCGGCTCGCCGGACCACAGCGGGCGGCCGGTGAGCCCGTCGAGCACGTGGACGCGGCCGGGGCCGTCGTACGGCGCCCCCACCACGGCATCGGCCGTGCCGTCCCCGTCCAGGTCGCCGCCCAGCGCCACGGCCTGACCGAGCTGGATCCCCGCCAGGTCGCCCTCGAGGGTCCACAGGGCGCGTCCGAGGCGGGACGAGAACAGGTAGGCGCGGCCGGCGCGGTTGGCGGCGGCGCTCCAGTCGGGAGCGCCGACCAGCACCGCGCCGAGGCCGTCGGGCGGGTCGTCGACGTCGTCGCCGACGGCCACCGCCGCCCCGAACAGCTCGAGCTCGGTCTCGCCCTCGAGCACGCGCAGCAGCGCCCGCGTCCGGCCGTCGTAGAGCAGGACGCGTCCGGCGGCCGAGGCGGTGGTGGACAGCGGCGCGCCCACGGCGAAGTCGCCGCCGCCGGCGGCCCCTCCCAGGTCCGGGCCCGCCGCCA
>CAZMRP010000285.1:0-6676 GCA_964568275.1 uncultured Myxococcales bacterium | reverse complement strand
GCCGGACGAGCCCGACCCCGCGACTCGCCGGGCGCCTTGGCGCACCCCGCGAGGACCACGAGCAGCGAACCCACGAGCGGCAGCCATCGACGCATCAGACCCACCTCCCGACTCCGACTTCTTCGCTCTGTTCGCCCCCGGCGGTCAAGATCCCGGCCGGAGCTCCGACGAACGGAACCGGGCCCGCATTCCGCGCGCCGCCGACCCGCGCTATGCTGTGCGACGGCACGGCGGTCCGGAGGAGGGGCCCCGCATGACGCGACTTCGAGCCCGACGGCTCGCCACCATCCTGGCCGCGGTGCTCGGCGGGTGCTCCGGACCCGGCCCGGGCGACACGGCCGGCGACGCCGACGACGCGGACGCCGGTGACGTCGCCCCCGACGCGACGCCGGACGAGCCGACCGACGACGGAACGACGGCCGAGGACGCACCGGGGGAGGAGGTCTCGCGACTGCCGATGGGCGCCGCCTGCACCGACGGGGCCCAGTGCGAGGGGCTGTTCTGCATCGACGAGTCGCTGGACGCGAGCTTCGTCGACGGGTACTGCTCGGCGCTGTTCTGCGACCCCGACTACCCCGGCGCGTGCTTCGACGACGGGGCCTGCTTCGACACCGAGCTCTACCCGCCGCTGTGCGCGGCGCTGTGCGAGACGGACGCGGACTGCCGCCGACCGGACTACGTCTGCGTCGGGACGTGCATCCCGGACGACTTCACCGCGGCGCTGGAACGGCCCGGGATCCTCACGGGCGCCGAGCCGGAGCCGGCGGCGTTCGTCGCGGCGGCGGACGACGCGCGGATGATGGAGCACGTGCGCGTGCTGGCGGGCGAGACGCCGTGGGCGTCGCCCGGCGGCCCGGCGACGCTCGCCTCGCGCGCCGTCGGGCATCCGGACCGGCTGCGGGCCGCGGACTACCTGGAGGCCCGACTGGTCGGGCTCGGCTGGCCCGTCGACCGGCGCAGCTTCGGCTCGGGGACGAATCTGGTGGCCGAGCGGCCCGGGACCGACCCGACGCTGGACCCGGTGCTGGTGACCGCCCACTGGGACTCGACCGCCTCCTCCACGGACGGCTGGGACGCGGCGACCGACCCGGCCCCCGGCGCCGTCGACAACGCCTCGGGCGTCGCCGTCGCGCTCGAGGTCGCGGCGATCCTGGCGGACCCGGCGACCGCCCCGCCGCCGCGCACGGTGCGGATCGTGCTGTTCGACGCGGAGGAGGTCGGGCTGCGCGGCTCGGCGGCCTACGTCGCCGAGCTGGCGACCGCGGGCGAGACGCTCGCCTGCGCGATGAACGCGGACATGATCGGCTGGGAGACGCCGCCGACCGCGGGGCGGTTCTGGTACGCCTTCTCGGCCGGCTCGCGGGCCTGGGCGGCGCTGGGCGCGGAGGCGGTCGACCTGTTCGTGCCGGAGGCCCGGGCGATCACCACCGACTTCGGCGACGCCGGCCGCTCGGACAGCAACTCGTTCTGGGAAGCGGGCCTGTGCGCCGTCGGCCTGTCGTCGTGGCCGCGGGAATCGACGAACCACACGGTGGACGACACGTCGGCGGCGTTCGAGCCGATCTTCGCGACCAACGCGCGGGCCGCCCTGGCGGTGGTCGCCGCCTGGAGCTACGCGACGTCGGACCCCTGAGCCGGGCGGCCGGTCGGTTCGCGGTCCGACCGGCGCGGCGCGGATTCGGGGTACAATGTCGACCGGCGGGGTGAAGCATGTGGGGAGGACCCATCCGGATCCTGGTGCTGGGGATGCTTGCCGGCTGCGGCCTGCAGACGAGCGGCCTCCTGGATGTCGGAGCCGAGGACCGCGGCGAGGTGGCGCCGGATGTCCCGCCCGACGGAGCGGACGACGGCCCGACCGACGGCCTGGACGACGGCCCCGCGGTCGTCGAGGACGGGGACGGAACGCCGACCGACGGCCCGGCGGACGTCCCGGACGCGACCGACGGCCCGGCTGATGAACCGCTCGACGAGGGACCGGCCGAGGTCTGGCCCGACGACTGGCTGCCCGGCTGGGAACGCCGCGTGGCGCTGACGATCGACCACGGCGACATCGACGAGGCGTTGACCGACTTCCCGGTGCTGGTGCACCTCGGGTCGAGCGTCGGGCGCGGCCCGGACGACGTCGGGTTCGTGTTCGACGAGCTGCCGACGGCGGCGGACCGCCGGAAGCTCGCCGTGACGATCGACGACGGCGTGAGCGGGTGTCCCGTGGAGCTCGAGCGCTGGGACGCGGCGACGCGCGAGGCCTGGCTGTGGGTCCGCGTCCCGGCGATCTCCGCCGACGTCGACACCGTCCTGTACCTGTACTTCGACGCCGCGCAGCCGGACAACGAGCACGACGTCGGGGACCCGGGGATGTCGGCGGCGGAGCGGGTGTGGACGAACGGCTACCGGCTGGTGTTCCACATGCAGGACGACCCGGACGACGGGCACGTGCGCGACAGCTCGCAGTACGGCAACCGGGGCACGCGGGGCGCGCCGGGCAATCCGCACCAGGTCCTCGAGGGACGCTGCGGCGCGGCCCTGCGCTGGGACGGCGTCGGCGACGGCGAGTTCATCCGCGTGGAGGACGCCGCGAGCCTCGACCTGGGCTCGGCGTTCACCGCCGAGCTGTGGGTGGCCTACGAGAAGGGTCGGACGCCGAACGACTACGAGCGAATGCTGACGAAGAAGGCGGCGTACACCGACCTCGACGGCTGGGAGTTCTCCCTCGAGAGCGGCCTCGACCGGTACCTCACGACCCGCGGCAGCAGTGCGGCGGGCACCTCGGGCATCGCCAACGTCGTGGCGTCGTGGGCCGCCGGCGGGTGGCACCACGTCGCGGTGTTCTACGACGGCAGCTGGGCCCGTGCGCTGGTCGACGGCTCGGCGGACGACGACGTGGTGATCCGGCAGGTCGAGAACAACGACCGGCCGCTGTTCGTCGGGCGCTACGGCGGCAGCTTGATCCACCGCTGGTTCGGGCTGCTGGACGAGCTCCGGCTGTCGGACACCGTGCGCAGCGACGCCTGGATCCGGGCGAGCTACGAGAGCGGGCGCGACGACCTGATCGACTTCGGCCCCGAGGAGACCCGCTTCTAGGGCGATCGGCCGCGGTCGGGCCTCCTTCCGGAGGCCGGTCGACCGCGCGAGCGGGCGCACCGTCCGAGGCGCCCTGCTCCGCCGCGGCACGCTTCGCCTTCGCGGGACCATCGGATCGCCGCACGATCCACCGGACGTTCGGGACCGGACGATCGGACGATCGACCGACGATCGGACGATCGGGCTTGACCGGCGGGCGCGGGATCCGGTACCTTGGGTTCGGGTTGGATTGCGGGGTTCTGTGAGTCGACTTCCCCCCAGTCGACTTGCGGGCCCCGCTTGATTCCTCCCGCCCGAACGGCCGTTCGGCCACGGGCGAGTCGCCCACCGTTCCTTTCCTGTCCGGCCTGCCTAACCAGCAGGTCGCCGCCCGGCGCAAACGGGCGCCGGGCGGGTCTAGCCCGACGACGATCCGGACGTCGGCGGCGGATTCCGTCCGTTCGTACGGCTCCTCGCAGCGACGCACCGGGCAAGAGCCGCGACCGGCGCGGCGCGACGGCGTGCTATCCTGCGCCCGTGGACGGGAGGTACGTCATGCGAGCGATCGTTGGAACGGCGGCGGCTCTGGCTCTCGTAGCGGCTTGCGGAGACGACGGCGGCACGGACCCGGCCGACGATGCCGGAGCGGACGCCGAGACCGCCGGGGAGGCCGCGGCGGACGCGGACGCGGACGCGGATGCGGACGACGACGCCGACGCCGACGGGGCCGGGGACGCGGAACCGGGACCGGGTGAGCTCGGCGGGCCCTGCGCGGCCGGCGGGACCTGCACCGAGGGCACCTGCGAGACGGTGGCCGACGGCGAGCGCTGCACGGTGGCCTGTCTGAGCAACTACGAGTGTCCCGACGCGCTGCGCTGCGAAGCGGTCGGCCTCGAGTCGATGTACTGCCTGTTCGGGCCCCGGGGCGAGGGTGCGCTCGGCGAGCCCTGCGGAGACGGTCTGAAGGGCCTGGGCTGCCGGAGCGGCCTGTGCGTCGACGCCGACCCCGAGCAGGCGATTCCGGTCGACACCTGCACCGAGCCCTGCGAGGACGACGACGGCTGCGCGGTCCCGTTCCCGGTCTGCTTCTCGATGATCGGACTGTGTCTGCCGATCCTGTCGGGCGACCTGGGAGGCCTGTGCCCGAGCACCGGTTCCTGCCGGGAAGGGTCGTGCCTGGAGGTTTCGGGGCTCGGCGAGCGCTGCACCAGGACCTGCACGGCCGGCGAGAGCTGCGGCCCGACATACCTCGAGTGCCGCGATGCGGGCGGCACCCTCTACTGCCTGCTGCGGGAGTCCGGCGGCGGTTGAGCCTCGGCGCGCCCGTCGCGCGCGGAGCGAGGCCGTTCGAACCGACCTGGTGCCCCCAGCGTGACTCGAACACGCGACCTACGGTTTAGGAAGGCTTGGTTCACTTCGCGTTTTCCTTTGCCTTCCCGCGATTTTGATCCTTGCCACGAACAAGGGTGAGCCCGGATTTGTTCCGATCCGGCCCCTGTTCCGTGGCCTCGAGCACGACCGGAGGCGACCCGACGGCAAGCCGCTCGACGGCCTCGCGGCGATGCTGGGGACTGAGGTGCGCGTACCGGCTGACCATCGCCAGCGACGGCCGCTCCGGCGAGCCGTGGCCGAGCAGCGAGGCGACGGTCAACAGGTCGGCCCCAGCCTCGACCAGCCGCGAGGCGTAGGCATGGCGCAAGTCGTGGAGCCGGAGCGTCGGAAGCCCCGCCTTGACCCGGGCGATCCGCCAGTCGCGTTCGACGTTGCTGTACTTCCCGCCCTTCGCAGTCGTGAACACCCGCGCGTCGGGGTCGGGGTGCTTCGCCGCGCCGGCCGCCTTCGCCGCGAGGGCCTCGAGCACACCGCGGGCGGTAGCGTTCAACGGCACGTCCCGCCGCTGCCCGCTCTTGGAGCGTTCGACGGCGAGCAGGCCGACCCGTAGGTCAACGTCCCGCCAGCGAGCCGCGAGCAGCTCACCGACGCGGCAGCCGGAGTTGAGCGCCACCGCGACCAGCGCGCGGAGCCGGGGCGGGCACGCGGCGAGCACCCGCACCTCCTCGTCGGCGGACAACCGGGCCACGCGGCCGGGGGGCTCGCGTAGCAGTTTCACGCCGTCGAACGGGTTGCGTCCGATCTTCCCGTCCCGCACGGCGCGGCGGAGCATCGTCCGCAGCAAGGTCAGTTCGCGGTTGATGGTGCCGGGCGTCGTCGGCCGCTCGACCGGCGGGCCGTCGTCGCGCACCTTCCCGCGCCGGTACGTCTCGCGTTGCCGGTCCCGCTTGTAGGCTTCGATCATGAGGGCGGACAGCTTGTCGATCTTCCGCGCGCCGAGGTGCCGGTTCAGGTGGGCGAGGCTCACGGCGTCCCGCTTCCATGATCGCTTGCTCTGCTCGGCGTCCTTGATCCACGCGGCGCCGAGGTCCCGGACCGTCAGCCGCGAGCGGGCCTTGCCGGGGGTGTGCCGGCCGATAGCGATCTCGTGGAGCACGCGGGCGAGCAGCGCCTTGGCCTGCTCGGCCTCCGCGCCGACGCCGGCAGACAGCTTGTACTCCGTCCCTTCGTAGACGTACCGGACGTACCATCGATCGCCACGCTTGAAGATGCCCACCGCCGCACCTCGCCCCGGCCGCACGCCGGGTGCGTCGTTCACCGCCTCCGGTACACCTCGCGCCGATGCCCGATTGCGACGACCAGGACCAACAGCACGTTGTCCCGGATCTCGTACACCACTCGATAGTCCCCGACGCGGATCCGCCACACGTCAGGCGACTTTCCGCGCATCCGCTTGCAGCCGGGCGGGCGCGGGGTGTCGGCCAGCGCGTTCACGGCTGCCGCGACCCTTCCTTGCATGGCGTGCTCGAGCGCCCGGAAGTCCCGCCGGGCCGTCTCTGCCATCTCGACTCGATACCGCACGCGCTACTCCAACCCCAGCTCGCGCTTGATCTCCTCCCACGAGTAGGTCCGTTCGCGGCCGGCACGCACGTCCGCGAGCACGCGGTCCGCGTCGGCCGCGTCTTCCAGGTCTTCGATCCGTTCGACCATGGCGCGGAAGCGTCGCGCCGACATGATCACCGCCCGCTCGCGCCCCTTGCGCTCGAGCACCATCGGCCGCCCGCCGCGCAGCTTGCCCAAGGTGGCGTCGGCATCCCGCAACACCCGGTCCGCGTTCTCACGAGTCATCGCCGCACCTCCACCGCCGAGGATGGGCCGGAAGTCCCGACCCGTCAACCGCGCCGCTTCGCCGCTTTCGGGTGCTCCTGCTCGAGCAGCTCGAGCCCCCGCAGGATCGCCAGCCGCAGGATCGCGGACTTGGTGCAACGGACCAAGCGGAACTCGGGCGTCGGCTCGAGCGCCGACACGAGGGCCTCCGCCCGGGCCTGCGTCCCCTCGGGGACTCGGATGCTGACCTGTTCCTCGGCTGCCGTCATCTTCGATTCCTCCAACCCGGGGGCCTCGAGCCGCCCGGATAGCACGGCCGCGGTCCGTTCCGCGAGCCGGGGGTTGCCGTCGAGCAGGGCGCGAAGCTCGGCCAGCTCGCGGCGGATGCGCCGCTCCCGGTCGAGGTCCGCCGGCCCGTCGTCCCGTTCCGTCACGCCGCCACCGCCTCCCGCTTCAC
>CAZMRP010000284.1:0-6715 GCA_964568275.1 uncultured Myxococcales bacterium | reverse complement strand
CACGCGCGGAAAGTATGTCTCGAAGAACAACGTGAACGCGCGCTCGTCGCCCGCCGGTCCTGCCGGTCCGGCTGCTGCCGTCCTGCCGCTGCCGTCCTTGACACCCGGCGGCGGCGACCCCACGATTCCGGCGGCCTCGCACGCCGGACGTGCCGGCGGGTTTCGCGGGCCGGAGGAGCCGACGACGATGGGCGACACCTACTCCGCCGACGAGATCTTCCGCATCGGCATCGAGATCGAGAAGAACGGCCAGGCCTTCTACGAGGAAGCCGCCCGACGCAGCAGCGACCCCGCCTGCCGCAAGCTGTTCACCGACCTGGCGAACTGGGAGCACGAGCACATCGCGACCTTCGAGAAGCTGCGCGCCGAGGCCGTGGGCGCGCCGCCCCCCGGCCTCGAGGACCACCTCGACCAGGTCGGGAGCTACCTCAAGGCCGCCGCCGACACCCACGTCTTCGCCCACGACAAGGACCCCGCCGCCCTCGCCGCCGGCTGCCGGACCGCCGCCGAGGCGCTCCAGGCGGCGATCGGCTTCGAGAAGGACTCGGTGGTCGTCTACGCGTCGATGCGGGCGCTGGTCCCCGAGCACCTGGGCCGGGACAAGGTCGAAGCGTTGCTCGACGAGGAGCTGCGACACGTGGCGATCCTCCAGGACCTCCTCGGCCGCCAGCCGCGCTGACGACCCGCCGGCCCCCCGCGGGCCTCCGAACCGCGCCGCGACGCCCTCGCGGGGGGTTCCGCCACCTCCCTCGCGTGCCCGCGCGACCCGGCTCCCCAGCCGTGTCCCCGTTCTGTTGACACCGCGGGCGGACGTGGTACAAGCCCGAATCGCGCGGGAAAGACCGGGAATGACATGGATCGCGCGTGCGCCAAGGTCATCGAACTCCGGAACGACATGGCCCTCGTGACCGCCGTTGCGCTGCCGGCGTGCGGTGCCTGCCACGCCCGAGGCGCCTGCAGCGAGTCGCTGTTCGGCGGCTCGACCGAACGAACGGTCGAGGCGCGGAACACCGCGGGGGCGCGCGTCGGCGACCTCGTGGCGCTCGAGCTGGGCCCGCGCACCGTGCTGGCCGGCGCCGCCGTGCTGTACGCGATTCCAACCGCGGCGCTCCTGGCCGGCGCGGCGCTCGGGGCGACGGTCGGCCCCGGACTGCTCGGCCTCGGCACCGATGCCTCGGTCGGGCTGTTCCTGGCGACCTTCCTGCCGGCCGGCCTGCTCGGCGTGCGGTGGCTCGGCCGCCGGCTGGCGCGCCGGCCGTCGTTCCAGGTGCGGGTGGCCGCGGTGCTCCCGGCGACGGAGACGCGCCCGGGGGCGGAGGAGTCGAACGGTGCTTGAGGCGGTGCTGATCCCCGCCGCGGTGCTGGGCGGCCTGGGCGGCCTGCTGGCCGTGGTGCTGCTGCTGGCGGCGCGCCGGTTCGCGGTCTACGAGGACCCGCTGGTCGCCGCGGTGGAGGCGGCGCTGCCCAACGCCAACTGCGGCGCCTGCGGGTTCGCGGGCTGCCACGATTTCGCGGCCAAGCTCGTCGCCAGCCGCGACGCCGCCATGTTCTGCCCCCCCGGCGGCAAGGACACCGCCGCCAAGGTCGGCGAGCTGCTCGGGATGGCGGTCGAGGGTAGGGACCCGCCGGTGGCGGTGGTGATGTGCCGCGGCTCGCGCGGCGTGGCGAACTTCGCCGGCGAGTACCAGGGGCTGCCGGACTGCCGCGCCGCGGCGCTGGTCGACGGCGCCACCAAGGTCTGCCCCTACGGTTGCGTCGGCCTCGGCTCCTGCGTCAAGGCCTGCGGCTACGGCGCCATCGTGATCCGCGACGGCATCGCCGTCGTGCTCCCGGAGAAGTGCATCGGCGACGGCGCCTGCGTCAACGCCTGTCCCCGCGGCATCATCCGCATGGCGCCCCGCGCCGCGCGGGTCTACGTGGCCTGCGTCTCGCACGACCCCGGCGCCGCCGTGCGCAAGTACTGCAAGGCCGGCTGCATCGGCTGCAAGCGCTGCGTCAAGGCCTGCACGTTCGACGCCATGCAGTTCGACCGCAACCTGGCGCGCGTCGACCACGACAAGTGCACCGAGTGCGGCGCGTGCGTCGGCACCTGCCCGCAGAAGGTGATCGAGGACGTGGGCCTCGCGGACGAGGCCTACGCCAAGGCCCATCCGCCGCCCAAGGAGCCGAAGCCGGCGGCGGCACCGGCCGCGGCGGCCGCGCCGCCCGCGGACCGGGCGTAAGGCGAGGACACGACGGCGACGACCACCCTCCCGCGGGGTCGCGCCACGGAGCGGAAGCAGAATGGTCCGGACGTTCCCACGGGGCGGCGTGCATCCCCCCGAGCAGAAGCGGTTGACCGAGGGCCGGCCGATCGAGACGTTGCCGCTGCCCAAGCGCGTCGTGATCCCCATGGCCCAGTGCCTCGGCGCCCCCGCCGCCCCGACGGTCAAGCCGAAGGACGTCGTCCGGAGCGGCCAACGGATCGGCGAGCCGCAGGGTTTCGTCTCCACCCCGGTCCACGCCTCGCTCTCCGGCACGGTCAAGAAGGTCGACCTCGCACCGACCGCCCTCGGCGCCCGCGTGCTGTGCGTCGAGATCGAATCCGACGGCCGGGACGAGTGGATCGACGGCGTGGAGCCCGAGGCCCGCGAGGTCGACTTCTCCAACCCCGACGCCTTCCTCCCCGCGCTGACCGACGCCGGGCTCGTCGGCATGGGCGGCGCCGCGTTCCCCACGCACGTCAAGCTCAAGCCGCCCAAGGACGTGAAGGTCGATACCCTGATCCTCAACGGCGCCGAGTGCGAGCCGTACCTCACGGCCGACCATCGGCTGATGCTCGAGCACGCCCCGGAGATCGTCCTCGGCCTGCGGGTGCTGATGGCGGTGCTGAAGGTCGAGCGGGCGTTCGTGGGTCTGGAGGACAACAAGCCGGACGCCGCCGCGGCGCTGCGCGCGGCGCTGGACGGCGTCTCCGGGGTCGAGCTCGCGGTGTGCCGGACGCAGTACCCGCAGGGCGCCGAGAAGCAGCTGATCAAGGCGCTGACGGGCCGCGAGGTGCCGCCGGGCAGGCTGCCGATGCACGTCGGCTGCGTGGTGCAGAACGTCGGCACCGCCTTCGCGGCCTTCGAGGCGGCGGCGCGGCACAAGCCGCTCGTCGAGCGGGTGCTGACGGTCTCGGGGCGCGCGATCCGGGAGCCGAAGAACCTGCGGGTCCGCATCGGCACCCCGCTCTCCGACCTCGTGGCGTTCTGCGGCGGCGCCGCCGACGACCTGCGCAAGCTGATCTTCGGCGGGCCGATGATGGGCAAGGCGCTGCGGTTCGAGGACGTGCCGATCGTCAAATCGACCTCCGGCATCCTGTTCTTCGACCGGCAGGAGGCGGCGGCGGTCGAGGAGTTCCCCTGCATCCGCTGCGGCCGCTGCCTGGTCGCCTGCCCCCAGGGGCTCGCCCCCTGCGACCTCGGCGACCTCGCCGAGCACGGCCGGTACGACAGGCTCGCCGACGCGATGGACTGCGTCGAGTGCGGTTCGTGCCAGTTCACCTGCCCCGCCCACCGGCGGCTGGTCCACCTGCTCCGGCTCGGCAAGAGCGAGTTCCGGCGCCGGCAGAAGAAGGGATAGGCGCGATGGCGGAACCGACCCCCCCCGCGGCGGACGCGGCGCCGGCCCCGGCCAAACCGGCGGCCCCCGTGGCCCACGAGCTGCTGGTAACCAGCTCGCCCCACGTCGCCACGCCGGAGAACGTGCCGCGGATCATGCACACCGTCTGGCTGGCCCTGCTGCCGGCCTGCGCCGCCGCGGTCTGGCTGTTCGGCTACGACGCGCTGATCGTCGTCGGCCTGACCGTGCTGGCCTGCGTGGCCTTCGAGGCGCTGCTGCTGAAGGCCCGCGGGCGGACCTGGGACGAGGTCCGCCGCGCGGCCCTCGACGGCAGCGCCATCGTCACCGGCGTACTGCTCGCGCTCAACCTCCCCGCCGCCTCGCCGTGGTGGATGCTGCTCGTCGGCGCCCTTGTCGCCATGGGCCTCGGCAAGCACGTGTTCGGCGGCCTGGGCCACAACCCGTTCAACCCGGCGCTCGTCGCCCGCGTGTTCCTGCTGATCTCCTTCCCGACCCAGATGCTCACCTGGTCCTCCCCCGTCGACTCGTTCGACCAGTCGACCGCTGCGCGGATGGACCGGGACCGCGCCCAGCTCGACGGCCAGACCTACGCCACGCCGCTGGGCAAGCTGAAGGAGGCCGTGCGCAACCAGGCCGACCCGGCCAGGCTCGCCGCGATCCGCGCCGAGATCGCCGAGCGCTACCCGGTGGCGGACCTGTTCCTCGGCCGCACCGGCGGCTCGCTCGGCGAAACCTCCGCCCTGGCCCTGCTGCTCGGCGCCGCCCTGCTGCTGTGGCGCCGCATCATCACCTGGCACATCCCGCTGACCTTCATCGCCGCCACCGCCGCCGTCACCGGCCTGGCCTGGGCGCTGCACCCGGAGGCCTACGCCGACCCGCTGACGCACGTGCTCGGCGGCGGCCTGATCCTCGGCGCGTGCTTCATGGCCACCGACATGGTCACCTCGCCGGTCTCCCGCGCGGGGATGCTGATCTTCGGCGCCGGCTGCGGGCTGATCACCGCCGTGATCCGCCTGTGGGGCGCGTACCCCGAGGGCGTCAGCTTCGCGATCCTGATCATGAACGCCCTGGTGCCGCTGATCGACCGCTACACCCCAGGCCGCAAGTTCGGCGAGACGAGGAGGGCCGCCGCATGAGCACCGACGACTCGCAGGCCCCGCGCCCGACGCCGCCGCCGGCCGAGCCGGTCCCGCTGGCCGGGAGCGCCGTCGAGGGGGTCAAGATGGTGCTGACGGTCGCGCTGTTCACCCTGCTCTCCGGCGCGCTGCTCGGCTTCGTCTACCGCCAGGCCAAGCCGCGCATCGACGCGGCCAAGGCGCCCGAGAAGATCGCCGCGCTGGCCAACATCCTCCCCGAGTTCGACAACGCGATCCTCGGGACCCGCCGCTGCGCCGAGCCGGACGGCGCGCCCCTCGACGACCAGTGCCGGAAGTCGATGTACGCCGCGACCCTGGACGGCCGCCCCGTGGGCTGGGCGCTGGAGACCTTCACCACCCAGGGCTACAGCGCGCGGATCGACCTGCTGGTCGGCTGCTCGGCGGACTTCGCCGTGACGGGCGTCTACGTGCTGTCGCACCAGGAGACCCCCGGCCTGGGCGCCAAGATCGTCGACGGGCAGAAGGACTGGAAGAACCCCGCCGCGCTCGCCGCCCCCGGCCGGCCGTTCCTGCTGCAGTTCGCCGGCCGGCGGCTCGGGGACTTCGACTTCCGCGTGCGGAAGGACGGCGGCCAGGTCGACGCGATCACCGCCTCGACGATCAGCTCCCGCGCCGTCGCCGGCGCGGTCGAGGAGGCGCTGACGCTGCTGCGCGACCGGGCGACCGGCGGCTGCGGAGGGACGCGATGAGCCGGCTGCAGAACTTCACCAAGGGGCTGTGGCGGGAGAACCCCGTCCTGCGCATCCTGCTCGGCTTCTGCCCCACCCTCGCCGTCACCACCTCGGCCATCGACGCCCTGGGCATGGGCGCCGCCACGACCCTCGTCCTGCTCGGCTCGAACACCGTGGTCTCCTCGATCCGCCGCGTCGTGCCGAACCAGATGCGCATCCCGGTGTTCATCGTCGTCATCGCCACCTTCGTCACCGTGGTCGACCTGGTGCTGCAGGGCTACTTCCCCGCGCTGTCCAAGAGCCTCGGGGTGTTCATCCCGCTGATCGTCGTCAACTGCATCATCCTCGGCCGCGCCGAGGCCTTCGCCTCGAAGAACGGCGTCGGCGCCAGCATCATCGATGCCCTGGGCATGGGGCTCGGCTTCGCCCTGGCGCTGCTGGTGCTCGGCAGCGTGCGCGAGGTGCTGGGCAGCGGGTCGATCTTCGGCGTGCCGCTGTTCGCCGCCGACGTGCCGCGGGTGCTGATCTTCGTCCTGCCGCCGGGCGCCTTCATCTCGCTCGGCTGCATGCTGTGGCTGATGAACGAGCTGGACCTGAGGAGGAAGCGCCGTGTCTGAGGGCTCGATCTTCTCCCTGATCCTCGGGGCGATCCTCGTCAACAACGTGATCTTCTCCCGGTTCCTCGGGATCTGCCCGTACGTCGGCGTCTCCAAGCGCCAGGACACCGCCGTCGGCATGGGCCTGGCCGTCGTCTTCGTGATGACGCTCTGCGGCGCCATCACCTGGCCGCTCCAGCGCTACGTCCTCGACCCCGGCGCGCTCGGCCCCGGCGTCGACCTCTCGTACCTCCAGACCATCGTCTTCATCCTCGTCATCGCCTCGCTGGTCCAGCTGGTCGAGATCGTGCTCAAGAAGATGGCCCCGGGCCTGTACCAGGCCCTCGGGATCTACCTGCCGCTGATCACCACCAACTGCGCGATCCTCGGCATCGCAATCCTCAGCGTGCAGCAGAAGCTGTCCTACGTGGAGGACATCGTCTTCTCCTTCGCCTCGGCCCTCGGCTTCCTCCTGGCGCTCGTGCTGTTCGCCGGGGTCCGCGAGCGGCTGGCGCTGCGCCCGGTTCCCCGCGGCCTGGCCGGCGTCCCGATCGGGATGATCACCGCCGGCATCCTGGCGATGGCCTTCATGGGCTTCGCCGGACTCGGCGGCTGACCCCGGACGGACCGCGACGATGCGGCCTCGCCCGCCCACCACCCCGCCCGCCCGCCCGAACCGCCCCCCGCG
>CAZMRP010000283.1:0-6732 GCA_964568275.1 uncultured Myxococcales bacterium | reverse complement strand
GCCGGCGGGGGCGCGGGTCGCCTGTCCGGCGCAGCTCGAGACGCTGGTTTCCGCGGTGGGGCCGGACCGGCCGCTGCAGCAGACGCTGGGCGGCGAGCGGGTCGACCTCGAGGAGGTATCGGCGGTGGACGGGGCGGCGCGCGCGGTGCGGCTGACCTTCGGCGAGACGAAGTGGACGACGTCGTACCCGCTGCCGGCGCCGGAGGTGCGCGACCTGCCGCCGACGACGCTGACCGGACGGTTCGACGAGACGGGCAAGCTGCTCGACGGGGCGTTCGACGGTTCGGTGACGCAGTCGATGGCGGCCTGGGTCCGCCAGTTCGACGCGACGCCCGGGTGGCCGGCGCGGCCGATCCGGCGGGGCGAGACGCTGCCGCGGCCGCTGCGCGGGCCGGGGCCGCCGGGAACCGGGGCGACGGTGGAGGCGGCGGCGCCGCTGACGCTGGTCGGCTACGTGCGACTCGGCGACCGGCTCTGCGCCAAGTTCCGCGGCGACGTCCGCGGGCACCTGGTGTTCACGCCGGCGGGGGCCGAGGCGGGCGAGACCGCGCGGTCGGTGCTGCGGGGCACGAGCTGGCTGTACTTCGACCTCGAGACCGGGCTGCGGCTGGGGGCGGTGCACACGCTGCGCTACGCGCTGCCGCTGCCGGGGGCCAAGCCCGGTCCGGTGCCCGAGTTCCGGGCGACGTTCCGTTCGGGACCGTGCACCTACGAAGCGCCGTGACGAACGCGGGCTACCGCGGGCCGCCGAGCGAGTCGGCCGGGTTGCCGATGGCGCCGGCGCCGGGGGGGAGCACCTGCGGGCCGCCGACCACGCCGCCGCCCGGCGGCATCATCCCGCCGGTGCCGCGGAAGCCGGCGCCGAAGGCGGCCTGCGAGCGCACCTTGGCGTAGAGGATGGCCGCGACGAAGGCCGCGACGATCCCGCCCCACCACACGAACACCATCCCGCCGAGGTCCATCCCGTCCAGCGCCTCGGACAGCAGCACCGACACGCCGAACCAGGCGAGGAAGGCGACGACGGCGACGATCGTCGGGATCAGGGTGAGGGCGAACGGCACGCCGGCCGAGCGGCCCGCGCCGAAGCGCAGGAAGCCGGTGACCGCGGCCAGGAACAGCACGACGATCACGAGCCAGTTGACGACGAAGAAGATCATCGAGCCGTAGGCGAACATCCCGGCCTTGACCTTCGCCTCGTCGTCCCCCGGACCGTCCAGCATCTTCGACAGCGGCTCGTCGACGCTCTTCCCCATCCCCTCCATCGACATCGACCACAGGCCCGCGCCGCCCGACACCTCGTCCGGGAGGTTCTCGGGGCGCAGCCAGGTGTGGCCGAGGGTCGCGACGAGCAGCAGCACGACGGCGACGAGGCCGAGCACGGCGGCGACCAGCGTCTTGGAGTCCTTGCGCAGCACGGGGGCGCCGGCCGGCGCCGGCATCATCGCCGCGGGCGGCGCCATGCCGGGCGGCGCGGCTCCCGGCATCGGCTGGGGCGGCGTTCCGGCGGGCGGTTGCTGGTAGCTCATGTTGAATGCCTCCTTCCGGTTCGGAAGGGCATCCTACAGGGGGGAGACGGCGAGAGGGAAGAGGGGAGAGGGGCCCTGGATCGCGGCGTTCCGGGATCGCGGGTACTGCGGAGCGCGCGACTCGCCGGGCGCCGCCGCGCGCGAGGGTTCCCGCGAGGTCGGTCCCACCGCACGGGTGAAGCGCGCGGCGCGCCGCGTGGCGGCGCGATCCGGGGGCTCTCAGTCGGAGTCGGTGGCATGTTCCCAGAAGGAGAGTGCCACGGTGTGCAGCAGCAGCCGGTCGCGCACCGCTGCGGGCAGGTCGTCGGCCAGGTCGTAGATGCGGATCTGCTGGTCGGTGACGATGTCGGTCGCAATCAGCGGCCCCGGGGGACCGACCCACGACAGGTAGCCCACGGGAGACCCGGTGTCCTCGATGTAGCCGTGCACGAGGGAAACCGGTCCGTCCGTGCCGGTGAGTTCCCCGTTCCAGCAGTGGGGCCGCGTCGATGTCTCGACCGCCCCGTACTCGCAGCCTGCGCCGGGGGCCAGCCAGAACCGGCTGGACGCACCCGCGTCCCCTTCGGTCCAGCAGCCGAAGCGCGTCTCGGGCACGCCGTCGCCGTTGGGGTCGGTCCGGCACCGGATTCCGGGGCCGGGCGAGTCGCGAAAGGCCACGGAGAACTCGACGTCGGTCCACGATCGCGCGAGGCCGGTGCCGACGGCGCACCGGTCGACCTCGACGGCGATCTGTCGTCCGTCCGGCAGGTCCCAGCTTGTCGGCGCGAAGCCGTACATGACCCAGGGGGTAGCCGTGACGACCTGGGGTTCGGCGTGGGGCTCGACGGGCCAGCCCGGAGGCGTGACGACGGTGCAGCCAAGGATCGGGACGAGGCTCAGCAGCAATGGGGTTCGCATGGCGGGCTCCTCCCTTCCGTTCGGTCGGCCGGGTCCCGTGGGCCGGGTGAAGGCACAAGTCGGAGCCGCGGGGTAGTATTCCCGGCCCGGCCCCGGCGCGGCTCGGCCGGGCGGGCCGGTCCCGGCCGCAGCCCGGCGGTTTCTTCACCGGCTCGCGGTGTTCGGGGTGGTCCACCAGTCCCACGTACTGCGTGAGCTGGTGCTACACTCCCGCTACGGAGGAACGCGGATGCTACATGACGGAACGGCGCGCTGGGCCCGGAAGGGAGCGACCCTGATGCTGTCGGTCCTGCCGGCGCTGTGGGCGTCCTGCGCCCCTGCGGCGACCGGGCCCGCGGAGCCGGTGACGGGCGGCGGGCGCGCGCCGACGCCGCTGCGCGGGACGGGGGACGCGGGAACGACGACCTCGACGGGCGGCGACGACGACGGCGGGAACGACGCCGCGACGGACGACCCGACCGCGAGCGACGGGGGCGGAACGATCCCGAACCCGACGCCGCGCGGGGAGTACTCGGGTCCCGGGACGGTGGTGCGCAGCGCGACGGAGTTCGTGGCGGCGGTGGCGCCCGGCGCCCGGATCGTGCTCGCCGCCGACGAGATCGACCTGTCGGAACTGTGGCCCGGAGTGACGATCCCGCTGTGGGACGACACGCGGGACGGCCCGCCGCCGCCCGCGGGCACCGAGTTCGTCCGCTGGACCAACCCGTACGACGGCTGGCAGCTCGAGATCCACGACGTCGACCAGTTGGCGATCGTCGGCCACGGCAGTCCCCCTCCCCGCCTGGTCACCAACCCGCGCGGCTCGTTCGTGCTGAAGTTCGTCAAGGTCGAGGGCGTGACGCTCGAGAACCTGACGCTCGGGCACACCACGCCGGGGTACTGCCGGGGCGGGGTGTTGGCGTTCGAGGAGGTTCGGGGGCTGGCGGTCCGGGACGCGGAGTTGTTCGGCTCGGGGACGTACGGCCTCGAGCTGGTCGGGGTGCGGGAGGCGACCTTCGAGCGGATCGCGGTCCACGACTGCACGTACGGCATCGCGGTGATCCGGAACGGGAAGGGGGTGACGTTCCGCGACTCGACCTTCCGCGACAACGAGGAGTTCGAGCTGATCGAGGTGGAGCGGACACCGCGGGTGCTGTTCGAGCGGTGCCTGTTCGAGGGGAACCGGACGCGGGGGGACTACCCGTTCTTCGCGGTGACCGCGTCGGAGGTGGAGCTGGTCGATTCGACCTTCCGGAACAACGCGGTGGAGGTGTTCCGCCGGGGTCGGGTGACGATCACCAGCGGCACGTTCGAGAACAACCCGTTCGAATCAACGATTTCGCCGATCTAGGCTCGCTCGCCGGAGGGTCCGGGGGCAGGGCATTGCGGGGTGGTCGGGCTTCGTGGTACGCCGCCCTGGCGGGCGTCGGGGGCGGCCCTGCGGGGCACCGATCGTTTCGCGCGGCGGGCCGTAGGGAGGGCTCGCCGATCCGGGAACGGATGCGGACGGGGGTTTCATGGACGGACGGGCGACGAGACGACGGGCGGCGGGGCTGGTGATGGTCCTGGTGACGGCGGCCTGTCCGACGACGCCGCGCGGGCCGGGGAGCGCCCCGGTGCCCGCGACCGTGGTGGAGGTCGGCGCCGCCCAGACGCTCGAGGGGGCGGACGGGTTCCGCGAGGTCTACCTGACGGTGATGACGGGGAACCTGGCGCTGGTGCGGGAGCGGCGCGCGGTCGAGTTGCCGGCGGGGGTCACGGACCTGGTGTTCTCCGACGTCGTCGACGGCCTGGTCCCGGAGTCGACCCGCGTACGGCTCACGACGCCGCGGGGCGCGCCGGAGGACGTGGCGTTCCTCGAGCAGCGATACCGGTACGACGTGCTCGCGCCCGCCCGGCTGCTCGAGCTGTCGCTCGGCAGCTCGGTGCGCCTGCACTGGACGCAGCCGCGGAGCGGGGCGGAGCGGGTGCTGGAGGGGGTGATCGAGTCGACGGCCGAGGGGTTGTTCCTGCGGACGCCGGACGGCACGTACACGGCGGCGGCGCCGGCGGGGGACTACACGCGGCTGCGCACGGTGCGGGAGCGGCTGCCGGGGGCGCTGTTCTCGCGACCGCAGCTGGGGTGGATCGTCGACGCCGCGGGGCGCACCAGCGGGGTGGTGGAGGCGAGCTACCTGGCCCACGGGATGACGTGGGAGGCGGACTACGTGCTGACGGCGGACGAGGAGTTCGAGACGGCGGGGCTGGTCGGCTGGGTCACCGTGCGCAACCAGACGGCGGGGCGTTTCGAGCGCGCGCATCTGGCGGTGGTGGCGGGCGACATCCACGTCGCGCCGGAGACGACGGCGGAGGTCTACAACGGCTTCGACGACGAGGACGGGGCGCCGTACCGCGAGGCCGAGGAGAGCGGCTACGTCGAGGAGGGGCTGTTCGAGTACCACCTGTACAAGCTGCCGCGCCCGACCACGTTGCCGGCGTATTCGTGGAAGCAGATCACGTTCCTGACCCGCGAGGAGCTGCCGATCGCGACGAAGTACGAGGCCGAGGTCGGCCTGCAGGAGGGGAGCTACGGCGGCTACGTCGGCACGGACGACTGGGCGCCGGTGGGCGTGCAGCGGGTGATCACGGTGGCGAACGAGGCGGCGGTGGACGGGCTCGGCGTGCCGTTGCCGGCGGGAGCGGCGCGGGTCTACGCGCGGTCGGGCGACGACCTGTTCTTCGTCGACGCGTCGAACGTCGAGGACACGCCGCGCGAGGAGCCGCTGGAGCTGGACGCGGGGGGGGCGCCGTTCCTGGTGGTGAAGACCAAGCTGCTCGACTTCCGGACGAGCGACGCGGGGGCGTTCGGTTCGTACGAGGTGACGCGCCAGCAGGTGCGGATGGTCAACCGGGGCTCGCGGCCGGTGACGCTGGTGCTGCGGCTGCTGGTGCCGGGCTGGCGCTACGCGGGCCGCGACCGGGACGTGCGGCTGGAGCGGGCGACGGGGGTCGACGGCCCGCCGCTGGTCGAGGAATCCAACGGCGTGTGGGAGTGCGAGCGGACGCTGGCGCCCGACGTCGAGACGACGGACGAGTTCGTGTTGCGGATCCGGCGGGCGTACTGAGCGCCCGCGGGGAGGCTGAAACGATGCAGAGCCGTTCGTGGATCGTGGGACTGCTGGCCGCGGCGTTCGCCGCGCCGGCGGCGGCGCAGGAGCCGCCGACGGTGGTTTCCGGCCCGGAGGGCCGGCAGAGCGCCAACGTCACGGTGTACAACAACAACCTGGCCGTGGTGCGGGAGACGCGACGCGTCGAGCTGCCGGCGGGGACGATGGTGTTGCGCTACGCCGACGTGGCGCAGCAGGTGCGCCCGGAGACGGTCTACATCCGCGACGCGCAGGACCCCGACGCGCTGCGGGTGCTCGAGCAGAACTTCCGCTACGACCTGCTCACGCCGTCGCGGCTGATGGAGCTGGCGGTGGGGCAGGATTTGACGCTGCTGCGCCACAACCCGGGGACGGGGGAGGACGAGCCGGTGCAGGCGCGCCTGGTGTCGACGGGGACGCTGCCCAGCGCCTCCTCCGGCTACGGCTACGGCGGCTACGGCTACGGCTACGGCGGCTACGGCTACGGTGGGGGCTACGCCAACCCGTACGAGGCGGTGTGGCGGACCGACGAGGGGCTGACCTGGGGCGACGTGGGCCGGCCGGTGTTTTCCGAGGTACCGGAGAACTTCGTCGCGCGGCCGACGCTGGAGTGGCTGCTCGAGGCGCCGCGCGGCGGCGCCCGGACGCTCGAGACGACCTATCTCACCTGGGGCATGGGCTGGAACGCGGACTACGTGCTGGTGCTGAGCGACGACGAGCAGCGCGCGGACCTGGCCGGATGGGTCACGCTGTCCAACAACGCGGGCATCACGCTGCGCGACGCCCGCCTGCAGCTCGTGGCGGGCGACGTGGCGATCCAGCAGCCGTACTACGGCTACGACATGGTCTACACCCGCAACAGCCTCGGGATGCGCGGCACCGGTGTGGGCGGCGGCGGCTTCTCCGAGCAGGGGATGTTCGAGTACCACCTGTACACCTTGGAGCGGCCGACCGACCTGGCGGACCGCGAGCAGAAGCAGCTCCAGCTGCTGTCGGCGGACGAGGTGCCGATGGAGAAGAAGTACCGGCTGCGCGGGCAGTCGTACTACTTCGTCGGGCAGTACGGCTCGCCGATCCAGAACCTGCAGGTCGGGGTCTACGTCGAGTTCCAGAACGCCCGGACGGCCGGGCTGGGCATCGCGCTGCCCGCGGGGGTGATCCGGGTCTCCAAGGCCGACACGGCCGGCGCCCAGCAGTTCGTCGGC
>CAZMRP010000282.1:0-6732 GCA_964568275.1 uncultured Myxococcales bacterium | reverse complement strand
GGCGTTCCTGGCCGACGCGGCCGGCGGCGGCGCGACCGGCTTCCAACTCGCCCACGGCCTGTGGTCGCCGGGGCTGACGTTCCTCGACCGCCTGGGCAACGTCGGTGCGTACCTCGGCGCGCAACTCGGACTGGTGACGCCGCTGGTCGCCGCGGCCGTCGTCGTGTTCCTCGCGCGCCCGCGGCCCGGCGAGCCGTCGCGCGCCGCGGTCTGGTGGTCGGCGGCGTTGCCCTGGGGGGTGTTCGGCCTGGCATCCCTGCTGGCGGCGCCCGAGGCGAACTGGCCCGGCGTGGCGCACGTCGGCGGACTGCTCGGTGCGGCCTGGGCACTGCAGGAAGCCCGCGCCGCCGGGGCCCGCTGGTCCCGGACAGGGTGGGTCGCCGCGGCGCTGGGACTGGCGCTCGTCGCGTCGGCCGCGGTCCACGTCCACCTCGCCCGCCCGTTCCTGCCGCTGGACCGGAGCGGCGACCGGCCGTTCGTGGGCTCGACGGACCCCGCGGCTCGGCTGCACGGCTGGGACTCGCTGGTGCGCGCCCTGGAGCGGCAGGGCGAGGCGGTCTGCCCCGGGTGGTACGGAGCGGCGGCGTTGTTGCGCTTCCACGGCTTCCGGGGCCGGCTCGCCGCGGGATGCGACGACGGGGACGGCCAGGGGCCGGTGGGCCGGGCGCGGCCGAGCCCGACGGGCGGGGTCGTGTGGTGGCTCGAGCCGTCCGCGGGGCCGGGGTTGCCGGGCGGGTTCGTCGTGGCGCCGCCGGCGGAATGCGCCGAACATCCGCTGGATCCGGCGGCGTTCGACCCCCGGCTGGCTCGCCCGGCGGCGCCCGTCCGCCTGCGTCGCCTGGCCTGCCCGGACCCGCCACCCGGGGCCGCGGCTCGTTTGCGAACGCCCCCCTAGTGTGGTAACTCCCGTCCGTTCATGGCCACGGAAAGCGCCAGCCTCGTCGGCCGTTACCAACTCCTCGAGATGATCGCTCGGGGCGGGATGGCCGAGGTGTTCAAGGCGAAGTCGTTCGGCGTCGAGGGGTTCGAGAAGACGGTGGTGATCAAGCGGATCCTGCCGGAGTTCTCCACGACGCGGGGCTTCGTCGACATGTTCATCAACGAGGCGAAGATCGCGGTCAACCTGTCGCACGCGAACATCGTCCAGGTGTTCGACCTGGGGAAGGACGACGCCGAGCGGTACTACATCGCGATGGAGCACGTGGCGGGGATGGATTTGGCGGAGCTGCTGCGGCGGTGCCTGCGGCGGGGCCAGCCGTTCCCGGCGGAGCTGGCGGTGTACGTGACGGCGGAGGTGTGCAAGGGGCTGGACTACGCGCACCGCCGCCGCGGTCCGGACCTCGCCCCGCTGAACATCGTGCACCGGGACATCAGCCCGCACAACGTGCTGGTGTCGTTCGAGGGGGAGGTGAAGATCACCGACTTCGGCATCGCGCGGGCCAAGCACCTGGTGGCCGAGCCGACGGGGAGCGCGGTGCAGGGGAAGTTCTCGTACATGTCGCCGGAGCAGGCGCGCGGCGAGGAGGTCGACGGCCGGACCGACGTGTTCTCGCTGGGCGTGGTGTTGTACGAGCTGGTGACGGGGGTCAACCCGTTCCGCGACGCGACCGGCGCCAAGACGCTCGAGCGCGTGCAGAAGGGCCAGGCGGTCCCGCTGTGCGAGGTCAAGGCCGACCTGGCGGGCGAGTTGCGGCGGGTGATCGAGACGGCGATCGCCCCGGGGCTCGACAAGCGCTACCTGAACGCGGGGCGGTTCCATGAGGACCTGATCGGCTTCCTGTACACCAGCGGGCTGCGGGTGGGGGCGCACGACCTGGCGCAGTTCGTCCAGGCGTTGCGCGACGCGCCGCGGCCGTCCAACGAGCAGCTGGCGCGGGACATCATCCAGATCCTGGACCGGCCCGAGACGACGGCCGGGGAGGAGGCGCCGCGCACCGGGCTGGACGAGACCACGGCCCGGCAGGTGCCGACGGCGGCGCCCGAACAGAAGACCTGCACGCCGTCGGTGCAGCAGACCGACCTGGACCGCGAGCAGCGGGACGTGACGGCGCTGTGCCTGGCCTTCCCGGCCCTGGACGAGGCGGAGCGCTTCGCGGGGGAGGCGCGCCGGATCGTCGAGCGGCACGGCGGGCAGGTGCAGGTCGACCACGCCGAGTACCTGTTCGCGCTGTTCGGCCTGGTGGAGACCGACGGTCGGGACCTCGAGGCCGCGGCGCGCTGCGCCCTGCGCATCCGCCGCGTCTCGCGCGACATCGCCGACCAGCGCGGCCGCCGGGTGGGCCTGGCGCTGCGCGCCGTGCGCGTGGTGGTCGACGCCGACGACCGGCTCCAGGAGGACGAGCTGTTCCGGCAGCTCGTGCTGCAGATGCGCGACCAGGCGGGCCGCTGCCCGGGCCTGGTGTCGACGGACGGCCGGACCAGCCGGCAGCTCCGCGAGCTGTTCCTGATCGAGGAGGCGCCGGCGGTGCTGCCGGCGGCGCCTCCCGAGCTGTACGTGGTGCAGGACGAGCGGCCGGCGGCGGCGACGGCGTCGCCGATGGTCGGTCGGCGCGACGCGATCAAGTCGGTGGCCGAGCACCTGACGGCGGCCTCCGGCGGTGCGGGCCGCGTGGTGTCGCTGATCGGCGAGGCGGGCACCGGCAAGACCCGGCTGCTCCAGGAGGTGGCCCACCGCCTGCGCAACCGCTACGAGGCGTTCTGGTACGAGGCGCGCTGCGCGCGCCAGCAGGCCGCCGTGCCCTACGCCGCCTACGCCTCGCTGGTCCGCTCGATCGTCGGCGCCGACGAGGCCGACCCGGCCCCGACGCTGGTCGAGCGGCTGCGGCGGCTGCGCGAGCTGGGCTGCGGCCGCGAGGAGGTCGACGCCGTCAGCACCGCGCTCGGCGTCCCCGTCGCCGCCACCTTCGGCCCGCTCGACCTGGCCCGCATCCTCAAGGGCACGATCACCCGCATCGTCTCGGCCCTGGCCGCCGAGCGGGTGACGATCCTGGTGCTCGAGGGCGCGGCGTGGCTCGACCCCGACTCGATCGCCGCGCTCGACGGCCTGTTCCACCAGGCCAGCCGGCTGCGGCTGCTGGTGTTCCTGACCGCCCGTCCGGACGGCGCGTTCCCCTGGCGCGACCTCCCGCACTACCGCGAGCTGGTGCTGGGGCCGCTGCCCGAGGCGGACGCCCAGCGGCTGGTGCTGGCGCGGCTCGGCAACCCCAAGGACCCGCCGTTCCAGCTGCTGCAGGACGTGGTCCACAAGTCCGGCGGCAACCCGCTGTTCATCGAGGAGTACCTCAAGGGGCTCGAGGAGTCGGGGGCGCTGGTCCGCAGCGACGGCGCGGTGACCTACCAGCCGGAGGCCGCCGCGACCGAAGTGCCCAAGACGCTGCGCGGCATCGTCACCGCGCGCCTCGGCCAGCTGTCCCAGGAGGCCCGGTCGGTACTGCGCGTCGCCGCGGTGGTCGGTCTGCGCTTCCACGTCGACCTGCTGGCCCAGGTGCTGGGGATGCGCAGCGCCGCGCTCTACCCGTACCTCGCCGAGTTCGAGAACCGCGGCGTGCTGCTCCGCGCGTCGCTGGTCGAGTACGCCTTCGCCCACGACCTGACGCGCGACGTGATCTACGACGCGCTGACCTACGCCAACCGCCGCGAGCTGCACCAGCGGGTGGCGCAGGCGGTCGAGACGCTGTACGCCGACCGCTTGCCGGAGTTCTTCGAGGTGCTGGCGCACCACTACCGCGAGAGCGCCGACCGCGAGAAGGCGATCGTCTACCTGGTGAAGAACGGCGACCGCCTGGCCCGCGAGTACTCGCCCGAGGCGGCGCTGCAGCAGTACCTCAAGGCGATCGACCTGATGCGCAACGCGCCGCAGCCGGACAACCGGTCGATCCTCGCGGCCTACCAGCGCGTCGGCGAGCTGGCGCTCGCCGCCAACCGCGCCGACCTCGGCTTCGAGAAGATGCGGCTGGCCGCCGACCTGGCCGAGGAGCTGGGCGACCGCCGCACCCTCGTCGGCGCGGTGACGCTGATGGGCCGGCTGGCCACCAAGGCCAACCGCTTCGGCGAGGCGCTGCGCCACCTGACCCGGGCGCTGGAGCTGTCCGAGGGCCTGACCGACCAGACGCTGCGCCGCGACATCCTCGGGGCGATGGGCCAGACCCTGGCCCGCAACGCGGAGCACGTGCAGGCCGAGCAGTACCTGTCGGAGGCGATCGCGCTGGCGGTGGCCACCGGGGACGAGGCCGGCGAGGCCAACCTGTGCCTGGCGATCGGCCACTCCCAGGCCGCCCGCGGCGCCCGCGACTTGGCGCTGGGCTCGCTGCGGCGCGCCGAGAAGATCATCCAGGCCAAGGGCGACATGCTGACGCTGGCCGAGCTGCACAAGGACGCCGGCCTGATCCACTTCATGCTGCGCGACTTCGACGCCGCCATCGCCTCCACCGAAATGGCGCTCGAGATCGCCAAGAGCTACGACTTCCCCTACATCCGCGCCGTCTGCTCGCACAACATCGGCGACGTCCACGTCCGCCGGACCAATCCCGCCAAGGCCTTCACCTACTTCTACTCGTCGCTCCAGGTCTGCGAGCAGCACGGCTTCGAGAAACTCCGCTCGCTGAACCTGATGTTCATCGGCCACATCGACGCGATCCGCCTGCGCTCCGACCACGGCATCGCCCAGATCCTCGACGGCCTGCGCTACGCCGAGGAGAAGCACTACGTCTGGGACATGATCCAGGGCAAGTACCTGCTCGGCCTCGCCTACTACGAGCTCGGCCGGCTGCGCGACGCCAAGCCGACGCTCGAGGAGGCCGTGCGCCTCGGCCGCACCACCGGCAACCGCGTCTACGTCGACGAGTGCGAGGAGCTGCTGTCGGCCATCGCGGCCATCGAACTGGTCAGTCCCGAGGGCCGGCCGGACAGCGAGCCGCCGCCTTCGTCGCCGAGCGACCCCGACCCGACGCCGTCCGGCTGACCCACCGCGAGTCCGCACCCCCACTCGACCCGGCCCGCGCAACTGGTGTAGCCTGCAGCCGACGGAACGGAGGTCAGGCATGGACGTCGCGAACAAGGTCGACATCTGCAAGGTGGTGGCGCAGGCGATCCTCTCCGACGCGCAGGTCACGGACGAGGAGCGCGCGTTCCTCGAGAAGCTGATGACGCGCTACGAGCTCGACCCGGCCCAGCGCAAGGACGTGTTCCTGCGCAACCTGGGCGACGACCCCGCCGAGCTGGTGCGCGGGATCGTCGACCCGGCGGCCCGCGAGGAGACGCTGCGCGAGCTGACGCGCGCCGTGGCCACCGACGGCGTGCTGGCCGCCGAGGAAGAGGATCTGCTGGGCCGCGTGGCCCAGGTCCTCGGCATCCCGGCGGACAAGGTCGAGGACCTGATCGCCGACGCCGTCCTCGAATCCTGACGCGGCTCCGCTCCGGGAGCGGCGCCACGTTCCGATCCCCGTAGGGGCGCCACGCAGCCCGCCGAAGCCCGCAGGGCGAAGGCGGGCGAGTGCGCCCGCCACCTTCCGTACCGTTCCGGGCCGTTCAGCCGACGGGCCCCCAGGCCTCGCGCGTGGCGCGCAGCCAGCGGATCAGCGAGCGGCGCGCGCGGACCGATTCCTCGTACGCCGTGCCGTCCAGCGCCTGCAGCTCGGCCGCCACCACCAGGTCGGCCATCGACCGTCCGTGCGGCTCGCCGAGCAGCGTGTCGCGGTCGTGCAGCAGCCGGTCCAGCTCGTCGAGGTCCCGCCGCAGGGCCGCCTCGGCGGCCGGCACGTCCCCCGCGGTCCGACCCCGCGCGCGCAGCCGGAGCGTCATCGCCACCCGGTGGGTCTCGGCCAGCACCGGCCGCAGCAACGCGGGCGCCGAGGCCGCCGACGCGGCGGCCGCCCGTTCCCGGTGCGCGGGCACCAGCCAGCGCAGCACCGCCACGCGCCAGGCCAGCGCCTCTTCCGCCCAGTCCTCCAGCACGTGGCACCAGGCGGCGGCGGAGATGTCGCGGGGCCGCAGCGCGGGTTGCGGCCGGTGGTCCTCCAGGAAGTCGCGAACCGCCCGCGCGCCGACGATCGTCCGTCCGTCGAACCGCAGCCGCGGCCCGCGGACGCCGCCGTCGTGCCGCACGATCTCCCGCAGCTCGCGCAGGGTGAACGGCTCGAAGCGGAACTCCAGCCCCTTGAGCCGCAGCACGCCGGTCAGGCAGCGGACGGCGGGCGTCTCCGCCCAGCCCGAGAGCACCAGGTCCTTGGCCTCCAGCATGGCGACGTCGACAGTTGCCAGTCGACAGCCGCGAGTCAATAGGGAAAGATGTTCCGGGCGGCCCGCGCGGCCGCCGGAGCGTGGAACACGATGGCGGCGCGGCACCCCCTGCTGGAAGTCGACGTCGGCGACCCGCCGGCCGACTTCGCGGCCGAAGCTCCCTGCCCGATGCTGGGCGTCGACCCGATCGACAAGCAGCTGCCGCCGCGCACGCGGTTCGTGCTCGCCCGCATCGACGGCCTGACGCCGCTGGGCGAGCTGCTCGACACGACGCCGGTGCCGCCGGCGGAGCTGCTCGCGGCGCTGGTGCGGCTGCACGCCGACGGACTGATCGGGTTCAGCCCCGAGTTCGAGGCGCGGTACCTCTACCCGCCGTCGGCGCCGGAGGCCGCCGCGCCGACGACCGACGTCGACGCGTCGCCCGCGCCGGCGCGCTCGGTCGCCCCGCCGCTCCCGGTGGTGCCGGTGCAGGTTTCGCGGGCGGTGCCTGTCGAG
>CAZMRP010000281.1:2713-6740 GCA_964568275.1 uncultured Myxococcales bacterium | reverse complement strand
GACCGCGTCCGCGCCGCGGCGGCGACATCGAGGGCGAGCTGCAGCTGCCGCTGGAGGACGCCCTGCGCGGCGGCACCCGCACCGTGCAGTTGAGCAACGGCGACGGCGCGGCCCGCACCTACGAGATCCGCATTCCGGCAGGCATCCACGACGGCGCCCGCATCCGGCTCGGCGGCCGCGGCCACCCCGGCCGCGCCGGCGCGGAGGCCGGCGACCTGCTGCTCACGATCCGGCTGCAGCCGCACGCCGACTACCGCCGCGACGGCGACGACCTGGTGGTGGCCGTTCCGGTCGCCCCCTGGGAAGCGGCGCTCGGCGCCTCGATCCGCGTCCGCACCCCCGACGGCCCGGTCGAAATGAAGCTCCCGCCGGGTCGCTCGAGCGGCGACCGGCTGCGCCTGCGCGGCAAGGGGCTGCCGCTGCGCGACGGCGGGCGCGGCGACCTGCTGGCCGAGGTGCGGATCGTGCTGCCGGCGCAGCTCGACGAGCGCCAGCGCCGACTGTTCGAGCAATTGCGCGACGCCTCGGACTTCAAGCCCCGCGGGGAGTAGCCGTCACGTCCGGCACCCGGTGCGGCCGGCCGAGCCGGACTTCCTGCCGCGCGGGAAGAGCAGCCCCTCGGCCGAGTCCGGCACACGCGACGGTCCGCCGGGAGCCCGCAGGACCGCCACGCGACCGGAGCCTACGACGGTGGTGGACCGCACGGGGTCGGCGGAATCAGGATGAAGAAGTCGGTCGCGTTGTCGTTGGTGTCGCGTCCCGCGGGACGACGCTGCAACGAGCCCTCGCGCGTATTGCTGTCGCCCGGAGCCGGGAGTCCCTCGCCCCAGCCCGTGACCGGCCCCTCGTAGACCACGCTGTCCACGACCACCGGTGTGCCCCCGTCGTCGTACCACAGGGCCAAGGCGTCGCCCACCCCGCTCGCGGTGCCCGAACCGCCGTTTTCGATCAGGTCCGTGCCGCCGCCTCGCAGTTGTTCCGAGGAGCATCCCCCCGGCAGCGTGCCCCGCAGGATGCTCGAGCCCACGACGTGGAACCCCCCGGCCGGAATGGCGAGACACGTCAGGGCCTGCGTCGCATAGACGACGCCCGCCCCGGTCACCCCGTTGGCGAACTGCAACTCCAACCCGACGCACGAAACCGACGTCGCACCGAAATTGTACAGTTCCAGGAACTCGGTGCTGTCCGTCCCGACAATGTCGTAGTCGATCTCGCTGATCACCAGGGTCGGCAGCGTGGGCCCCGTGTCCGCCCCGTCGGCGTCGACCGGCGCGTCGGCCGAATCCGTCCCCTCGTCCTCCACCACGTCCGGCAGCTCGTCGGTCCCGTCCGGCGTGTCGACCCCGTCCGGAACGTCGTCCCCGTCGAGGTCCACGTCGGGCACGTCGAACGCGTCCACGTCGGCTTCCTCGAACCCCTCCTCGCCGGCGTCCTCCACCTCGTCGACGTCGGGGGCGACGTCGGCATCGATGCCGTCCGGAACGTCCTCCACCACGTCGACGTCGGGCCCCACGTCCTCGCCGTCCGGCGGCACGTCGCCGGGAACGTCGGCGTCGGCATCGTCCGGAACGTCGGCGTCGGCATCGGCGTCGCCGGGCCCTCCGGAGACGATCTCGATCCGCACCGTCCGCCGCTCGCCCACGCCCAGGACCACCTCGACGCACCCGGTGCCGAACAGGTCCAGTCCGTTGCTGTCGCGGTACGCCTCGACGTAGATCGACCGCGGCCCGGCGGGCACGGCGAGGGTCACCTGGAGCACGTCGGTGCGCACCAGCCCGGAGGTGGCGACGGGCGGCAGGTCCGGCCGCGCGACGCCCGGACCGATACAGCCCTGGGTCACCAGGTCGAACACGACGACGCGCAGCGCGCGGGCCTCCTCCCGCAGACCGTTCCCCGTCAGCGAGGCGGCGATGGTACCCGTCCCCTCCTCCCCGGACCGCTCGGCACAGGCCGACGAGCCGGCGACGACGGCCGCCGCCAGCGCGAACCGGAGGGCGGCGACCCTGGGGCGGATGGTCCACGGCTGCCTGCAGGTTGCCGTCATGCGGAAGCAACTATGCCACGGGGGCCGGTCGGTCGCCAGCCACAAGGGCCTGGTGCGGAGATCCTTGTGCGGAGATTGACGATCCTGCCGCCGTCCCGTACGCTTGCCGATGCGTTTCGGTCGGCGAATGCCGACCGCGGCCGACACGCCGAAGGAGCCTGAAATGTCGAGAACTTGCATCCTGTGGCTATCGCTCGTCCTCTCGCTCACCGCCTGCTCTTCCAACAGCGACGACACGTCCGGCCAGTGCGTTCCCGCGGACTGCGTCGCGCAATGCCAGGCGGCTGGACGCCTCACCGGCGACTGCGTCGGCGGGATGTGCCAGTGCACCGGCACCGGCGCCGATGCCGACGCCGACCCCGACGTCGCGGACGGAGCGGACGCCGACGCGGACGGCGGACCGGACGAGGTCGAGGCGGTGGAGGACGACGGCGGGCCGGAGGATGCCGAGGAGGTCGAGGTCGACCCCTGCGCGCCGGCCACCTGCCTGACCGTCGAGCTGTGCGGCGAGACCACGTTCGGCGACGGGATCGACAACGACTGCGACACCGAGGTCGACGAGGGCTGCACCTGCGGCGGGGCCGGCACGACCCTGGAGTGCTTCCCGGGCGACCCGGCGATCTGCCCGGCCGGCCAACCCTGCGCCGGCGGCTGCACCCGCGGCGTGGAGACCTGCACCGAGCTGCTGATCTGGAGCGAGTGCGTCGGTGCGGTGGGGCCGGAGGTCGAACGCTGCGACGGGTTGGACAACGACTGCGACACGCTCTACGACGAGGACATCCCCGGCTGCGACTCCCCCGTGATCTGCCCGTCGACGGTCCTCGCCACCCCGATGAACTGGGTGCCGCTCGACGGCGGCTCGATCTTCCCCGGCGCCTACGACTCCTGGACCTGGCAGCTGTTCTGTCCGGTGACGGTCGACCCCTGCCCGGCGCCCGAGAACCCGACGGCGCGGGACACCCAGGTGTTCCTGATCTCGTCGGGGACCTACCGCGCCCGGGCGACGATCGTGGTCGGCACGAACACCTACACCTGCGAATTCGCCGTCGTGACGCAGGGCGACGGGCTGCGCGTCGAGCTGAACTGGGACACCCGCGGCTCGGCCGCCGGCGATACGGACGTCGACCTGCACCTGCACCAGTGGGGGGCGACGAGCGATTTCTTCGACAGCCCGCAGGACTGCTACTACGGCAACTGCAAGGCCAGTTCCTGCTGCTGGCTCGGGCCGCCCGAGGTGGATTGGGGCCTCGCGCACACCAGCGACCTCGGCGCCTGCAACGCGGCCCCGCACGGCGAAGGGGAGGAATGGGCGTCGCTCGGGTTCTGCGCCAACCCGCGGCTCGACGTCGACGTGATCACCTGCACGACCGGCGTGACCGACCCGACGAGCTACAGCTTCTGCGCGCCGGAGAACATCAACGTCGACAACCCGCCCCTCTACCAGCCGATGCGGATCATGGTGAACTACTACTCGGAGCACTCCTACTCGGGGACGACCAACGCCACGATCAACGTCTACTGCGGCGGCGGACTGCGCGCGACCTTCGGCCCGCAGGCCCTGATCTACGGCTCGAGCTCCGGGTCGTCGAACGACAACTGGCTGGTGGCCGACGTGATGTTCTACGAGGGCCGGTGCGGCGAGCTGGATTGCGAGATCGTGCCGCTGTCCCTGGTCCAGCGCGGCGCGTCGTTCGGCCCGGCCTGGAGCACCTTCACCCATTCGCCGTAGTTGATGCGCCGCACGGCCGACCCGCGCGGCCAGGAGGAGAACGACTCGTGTTCCATAGACTGTTGACCTGTCTCGCCGTACTCGCACCGCTCGCCCTGTCCGCCTGCTCGTCGGGAGACGACGGCACGACCGACGGCGGAACGTGCGTCCCCGCCGATTGCGTCGCGCAGTGCCAGGCGGCCGGCCGGCTCGACGGCACCTGCGTCGGCGGGATGTGCCAGTGCACCGGCACCGGCGCCGATGCCGACGCCGAC